>DJLG01000153.1:22423-25530 GCA_002434915.1 Proteobacteria bacterium UBA6522 | reverse complement strand
TAGCGCTTCCAACTGTGAAAAAAGCTCTTGAGGAGGCAGATATCCTCCAAGCTGAACACCTCCATCTGTGAGAATTGTTGGAGTTCCACGGACCCCTGCTAAGTGCCCAAAATCGTAGTGGCTAGCAACCGGTGTGGTATTGCATAATTCTTCTGGAACTTTTCCCGCAAGTGTCGCTTCTGTGAAGGCAGTTTTACGATCAGCCGCACACCAAACTCGATCAGCCTTATCCCATGAATCAGTATCGGGACCAGTTCTAGGATAAGAAACATAACGAACAGCAATACCAAGGGCATTGACTTGATCCATTTCACGATGCAGTTGTCTACAGTAACCACAATCAATATCCGTAAAAACAGTTACCGTGTGTTTAACCTCTTCAGGGGCTGGACTAAAGACAATCATTGAATTTGGATTAATGTCCTCAATGACCTGGGTCCGAGCTTGTGAGCGCCTTTGCTCTGTTAAATTTTGATTTGAATCTAAATCATACAAATCGCCCTGAATAAAATATCGGCCGTCATCAGAAACATAAGCTACCTGAGGACCAACAGCTACCTCATACATACCGGGAACCGGTGATACAAAAATATCTTGGGCTTCGACACCCGGTAATGTGGCGGCTAATTCTTCTATGGTTAGGGCCTGTTGTTCCTGAGCTAAGGAAATAGTGGCCATAAAAAAAGCTAGGTATAACGTCTGCTTGGCTCTCACTACGCTCTCCAGTGAATTCGACTCAAAATATAAATTTGGCATTTCTTTCCATGCCTCATGACAATCCTAACAGATCTGAGGCATGGAATGCCTACCCTCGTGGATGATGCTTTGCATGTAACTCTTTCATACGCTCACTCGCAACGTGTGTATATATCTGGGTTGTAGATATGTCACTATGTCCTAATAATAATTGTACTACCCGTAGATCGGCACCATTATTAAGTAGATGTGTTGCAAAAGCATGTCTTAATGTGTGTGGTGAGAGTGGTTTAGTAATTCCTGCTTTCTGAGCATATCGTTTTATAAGGTGCCAGAAAGCCTGACGACTCATTTGCTTTCCGCGTCCCGTTGGAAATAGGTACTGAGTCTGACGCTTCTGCAGAATATCCAAGCGCGGCTTAGAAATAAATTCTTTGATCCAATCCTGAGCTTCATCACCAAGCGGTGTGAGTCTCTCTCGATCACCCTTACCAACTACTCGGAGCACACCCTGATTAAGGTTCACCTGTGAGACCCTGAGGTTTATTAGTTCGGAAACACGCACGCCTGTGGCGTAAAGAACCTCCAACATAGTGCGATCTCGATGTCCTAAGCGTTGAGAGATATCAGGTGCTGCCAGAAGCAGTTCTACTTCCTCTTCTGTAAGTGACTGCGGTAATGATCGGCCAATTTTAGGCGAGTCAATCTCAGAAGTAGGATCATCTGTGATCACACCCTCAAGCAACAGATAGCGGAAAAAACGTCGGAAGGTTGATAACTGCCGTGCGGTAGACCTTGGCTTAGCACCCTCATCTACTCGTAAAGCAATATATTCAAAAATATCCGCTGTAGTGGCATTCACTAGACTGATTTCTTGGGCTATTAGGTGCGCATTAAGAGCAGAAAGATCCATTCTATAAGCTCTGAGTGTATTAGTGGATAAGCCCCTCTCAGCCCAGATAGCATCCAAGAAACGATCTACAGCAAGACTTGGATCGTCTGATAACCCTCCAATAATATTAGTGGATTGTTTGGTCAAATCGCTCACACTCACCATTTTTAGCTAATTAATCATTGTGCTTAATTTCACAATTAGTTAAAACCATTAACATAGACACGTTAAAAGCATTAAAAAAACTTGTCTACCTAATAATTTATAACCAAAGAAATTAAACACTTAAAGATGATGCTGAGTTTTATTAAATTTATACGACAATTGATGCTGGTTTTTTATGGGGTTTATGTTTGGATTATATTTGCCAGCATGGCAATTCCAGTCTTTATTATATTAATTCTAACCCCGGGTCGACTGGGCCGTCGCTTGGTGGCACGTTGGAGCGCTAAACTACTATTTTTGTTTATCGGCACCCCTATACACCTTAAAGGAGCGCAACTTTTACCAACTTCTAACAGCATTATCGTTGCTAATCATGCAAGCTATCTAGATGGGATTATTCTCACAGCAACATTACCACCTAACTTCACGTTTTTAATTAAACAGGAAATGGCGGTTTTTCCTTTTATAGGACTTTTATTAAAATGTATTGGTTCTGAGTTTGTTGATCGCAAAAAGAATTTACAAAGAAGTAATGTTGCTCGGCGATTATTTAGGGCCGCAGAACAGGGAGATTCTCTGGCGTTTTTTCCGGAAGGAACATTTACTTGTCAGCCTGGCCTACGACGTTTCCATATGGGGGCCTTCAAGGCTGCTGGTCGTTCTAAACTACAAATTGTGCCAATTGTAATTTCCGGGTCCAGAGACAAGCTGCCTGCTAACTCTTGGTTATGCAAACCAGGAAAGATTTCTGTAAAAATCTGTCATCCTATTGATTCTAAATTGCATAATTCAGCTCAAGACTTAGCTCAAAAAACGCGCATTGCCATGCTCAGGTCGCTAAATGAACCAGATCTTGAGACTAACAACGGAAAAAGAATTCTTAACAAGCCATGACAAACCCAATCTGGACGCCTACTACTGACCTGATAGAAGGTAGTAACTTAAAAAAATTTATCAAGATCAATGAAGATCAACTAACGTCACTAGACTACACAGGACTCTACGAGTGGAGTATCACCAAACCCGAGGCCTTTTGGGAATCATTCTGGCATTTCAGCGGTATTCGAGCGACCACCGATTACAAGAAGGTTTTATCAGAACCTGAAAAAATGCCGGGTGCACGTTGGTTCGAAGGGGCTTCACTAAATTTTACTGAGAATTTGCTACGCCCCGAATATAACGGTACCGCTATCGTTTTTTATAATGAAACTGGTACACGTATAGAACTCAGTTGGGCAGAATTACGAAAGAATGTGGCCTCTGTAGCCAGCGCGCTTAAGCAATATGATGTCAGACCTGGGGACCGAGTTGTGGGACTACTACCCAACCGCCCTGAGGCAGTAATTGCAATGCT
>DJLG01000153.1:0-22130 GCA_002434915.1 Proteobacteria bacterium UBA6522 | reverse complement strand
ATACCTGAGGCAGTAATTGCAATGCTTGCTTCCGCCAGCCTTGGTGCAGTCTGGTCTTCCTGTTCACCAGATTTTGGTCCAAAAGGAATTTTAGATCGTTTCGACCAAATCAGACCTAAAGTCATGTTTGCAACCGACGAATATTTCTATAACGGCACAGCAATTGATTGCCTTGAAACTGCAGCAGAGGTGGCAAGACAGCTAAAAACACTTGAGGCGCTTATCATAGTTCCAAATCTAGATAGAAACCTGAGCTTAAACGCTCTTCCTAATGCAATACTTTACAGCGATATTCTTGAGGAAAAAGCCCAGCTAGAATACACAGCCCTACCTTTCTCTCACCCCCTCTACATAATGTATTCATCAGGTACAACAGGTGTGCCAAAGTGCATTATTCATGGAGTTGGAGGAACCTTAATACAGCATCAGAAAGAACATTTACTACACTGTAATATTAAACCAGGCGATACAGTTTTCTATTTCACAACGACTGGCTGGATGATGTGGAACTGGATCGTTTCAACCCTGGCTAGTGGATCAAAACTTATTCTGTTTGATGGCTCCCCTTTCTACCCAGACCCAGGCGTATTATGGAGAATTGCTGAACATGAGCGTCTAACTTTATTCGGAACAAGCGCAAAATATCTCAGCGCGCTTGAAAAATCAGGCTATAAACCTAAGGAACAGGTTTCCCTTAAACACCTTAAAAGCCTTCTCTCAACAGGCTCTCCTCTTGCTCCTTCTAGCTATGACTTTGTCTACAAGAATGTAAAAACAGATCTGCAGCTCTCTTCTATTGCAGGCGGAACAGAACTGATCTCATGCTTTGCTGTTGGCAACCCAATCCTTCCAGTCTACCGTGGCGAAATTCAATGTCGTGGCCTTGGAATGAAGATGGAGATATTTGATGAAGACGGGAATTCAGTTCACAAACAAAAAGGAGAGTTAGTCTGTACGGCACCATTTCCATCTATGCCAATTTCTTTTTGGAATGATCCAGACGACATCAAATATCAGGCAGCCTATTTCGAACGTTTTCCTAACGTATGGTGTCATGGTGATTATGCGGAGCTTACCGATAGACAAGGCGTTATTATTTATGGCCGCTCTGATGCCATACTCAACCCCGGTGGGGTACGTATTGGAACTGCAGAAATCTATCGTATCGTCGAACAATTTGAAGAAGTTATTGAGGCTATTGCTATCGGCCAAGAATGGGATGGGGATGTGCGGGTCATTCTTTTTGTTAAATTAAAAAATGATGTCAGCCTTGATAATAAACTAGAACAGCGTCTAAAAGATGCTATCAAAAAGCAGGCTAGCCCTAGGCATGTGCCTACAAAGATAATTGAAGTGCCAGATATTCCACGAACACGAAGTGGCAAGATTGTTGAAATAGCCGTCCGTGACATAGTGCACGGTCATAAACCAATGAACACCGATTCATTAGCAAACCCTGAGGCATTGGATCACTTCAAAAATTGTAGCGAACTAAGTTAATGAGAACGCCCCAAGAACATTATCAACACTATGTTGATAACGAAAAAATTTGTACGGACAATCATCAAAAATCTGCAATTAAAGCATTACAACAAGTTTATGAGTCCTTGATTGCACCTGACCCACGTCAACCTACCTGGAAAAATATATTAAGAATACGCTCTGGTACTTCTGTACCTCTGGTACGTGGAGTTTATCTCTGGGGCGATGTTGGAAGAGGAAAGACATTCCTCATGGATCTGTTTTACAAAAGCCTACCTTTTGAAAACAAGCTGCGCCAACACTTTCATCGTTTTATGGGCGGTATTCATAAGTCTCTCAAAGAAGTACAAGACCAACAAAACCCTCTACAACTGGTAGCAGAAAATCTGGCACAAAAAACTCGTATTATTTGTTTTGATGAGTTTTTTGTATCAGATATTGCTGACGCGATGATTCTTGGAAACCTCTTCGAAGCTCTATTTGAGAAAGGCGTTACATTGGTTGCCACATCCAACACAAAACCCAGTGAGTTATATAAAAATGGGTTACAAAGACAACAGTTTCTTAAAGCAATTTCATTAATAGAGAGGAATACTCAAGTCATCAGGCTTAAAGGGTCTCTAGACTATCGACTACGTCTTTTAGAGCGCGCTGATGTATACCAGACTCCACTTGGAAAATCAGCAGATCAAAAACTAGCTGAATACTTCAAAACCATAACATCTGATGAAGGAGAAAAAGGACTGAAAATCGAGATTCTAGGTCGAACATTAGAAACTAGGTATGCAGCACAGAATGCAGTCTGGTTTGATTTCAAACAGATATGCGATGGCCCACGCAGTCATAATGACTACATTGAAATCGCCCGATGCTATCAAACAGTTCTTATCTCTAATATCCCCCAATTGACAAAAGAATCAGAAAACCAGACTCGTCGGTTAATTGCCCTAGTAGATGAATTTTATGATCGCCATGTAAAATTAATCTTATCCGTTGCAACGGATATTAATGAAATCTACATTGGAGAACGCCTAATCTCTGAGTTTCAACGAACTCAGAGCAGACTTGAAGAAATGCAAAGCCATGATTACCTCGCCAAACCACATCTTCCGTAAACTATATGGGTTGATATAAGGGGCTTATATCCCAACAATACTGCAACAATGAATAACAACACACGCAAAATGGGTACCCTTGTGATGGTGCGACACGGCCAAAGTGAGTGGAATCTAAAGAATCTTTTTACCGGCTGGACAGATGTTGACCTAACCGAACAAGGGACTGCAGAAGCTCATGCAGCAGGCCAACTTCTCAAAAACGAAGGCCTTGTTTTTGATATCGCATATACGTCAGTCCTTACAAGGGCAATTCGAACTTTATGGTTTATCCTTGATGAGATGGATTTAATGTGGATTCCAGTTCATAGAGACTGGCGCTTAAATGAGAGGCACTATGGAGCTCTACAAGGTTTGAATAAAACGGAAACAACAGCCCAACATGGAGCCGAACAGGTCAAGATATGGAGACGTAGTTACGATATTCCACCGCCCGCTGTAAATAAGGAAGATGATCGTCACCCTATACATGACCCACGCTATCAAAGCCTTCTGACTAATGAACTTCCTGCCACAGAATCCCTGAAAACCACCCTAAAACGAGTTCAACCTTATTGGGAAAATCAGATTGTCCCGCAGCTCAAAACAGGGCGTAATGTTCTTATTACTGCCCACGGAAATAGTCTTCGGGCTCTTGCTAAGATGCTGGAGTCTGTTTCAGATGAAGCAATAACAGAGTTCAACATCCCGACTGGTGTCCCTCGAATCTATGAGCTTGATGAAGACCTGAGCCCACTTCGTGCCGAATACCTTGGAGATAGCGAGAGTATTGCTGCAGCAGCTAGAGCAGTCGCCAACCAAGCAAAAACATGAATCGTTTCACACCCGTTAGCTGGCGGGCGGACCTAAAAGGTGGCCTTAGTGCTGCAGCTGTAGCGCTCCCTTTAGGCCTTGCTTTTGGAGTAGTCTCAGGTGCTGGGCCAGTAGCAGGGCTCTACTGCGCTATCTGCACTGGTTTTTTTGCCGCCATCTTTGGAGGAACACCAGCTCAAATTGCTGGGCCAACTGGGCCCATTGCTATTGTGATGGCAAGCGTATTTTTGCAATTCTCTGGTCAACCGGCTGCTGCTATGGGTGTTGTAATGCTAGCTGGTTTGACGCAAGTATTATTTGGTGCACTACATTTAGGTCGATATATTAGCTTGATCCCTTATCCGGTGATCTCAGGCTTTGGTTCAGGCGTCGGCTGTATCATTATCGTGATGCAGTTTAATCCTCTGCTGGGTCAGCCCTCTGTCACTGATACCGTTATAGCAGTTCGTTCGTTACCTGAAAGCATTAGTAATATAAATCTTTGGGCTCTAGGAGCTGCTTCCTTATCCTTTGCAGCTTGCCACTTGGTGCCAAGGAAACTACGCAGTATCTGTCCTGCTGAACTGATTGTGCTCATAGGCGGAACGCTGTTAATTTCTATCCTTGGAATACAAGTGCCACTTCTAAATGCGCCTGAGACACTTTTTCCGACTATCAGTTGGCCACCACTGATGTCATTGCCATGGAAAGATATGTGGGTGGCTGCACTTGCCCTTGCACTGATTAGTTCATTAGACAGCTTAGTTACATCCATGGTTGCTGATACAGCTAGCCAAAATTTTCATGATTCTGACCAAGAACTAGTTGGCCAAGGAATCGGTAATCTCGTGGCCTCCCTGCTTGGGACGATACCTGGAGCAGGATCCATGTCCCGAACTATGGCTAACATTCGTTCGGGAGGTGTCTCACCACTTTCTGGGGTTTTTCATTCACTATTTCTACTTGTTCTACTGTTCGTGGCAGGAGACCTTATCCAGTTTATTCCATCAGCTCTTGTATCTGGAATACTTATTCATATCGGCATTCAAAGTATTGATTGGACATACATAAAACGCTTTCCCTATGCACCAAGAAGTGGTGTTTTAATAATGTTAGTGGTGTGGGTACTTGCTGTATTTATTAATGTTGTTACTGCAGTTGCAGTAGGAGTGATAATGGCAAGCCTAGGGCTTGTAAAACGGATGGCAGACATAGAACTTGAGACAGTTAAACTAACCACTGATGACAATACGGATGTTCACCTTACACATGAGGAACGAGCTTCTCTTACAGAAAGTGCAGGTGCAACACTATTAATTAACCTTGGCGGACCGTTAACTTTCGGGGCAGCTAATGGACTAATGAAGAGACTTGGCAACATTGGACAGCATAAAAGTGTTGTATTAGACCTATCCGAAGTATCACACATAGATGACAGTACCGCATTTGCTTTCGAGAATATTATTCGAAGAGCACAAAATAATGATCAGCATGTCATTCTGGTAGGCTTACACAAACCAGTGATAAGGATATTTGTTCGTACCGGACTTCTACCACTCATTAGAGAATGCGTAAGATTTAGGCATCGACTGGACGGATTGAACTATGCTAAGCATGTCCCACGTAATTAAGGGAAACTCGTAAATGCTCTATAACCTAGGTGAAAATAGCGTCCAAACTCACGGCGATCATTATTTCGTTGCACCAACTGCTGCAGTCATTGGCAAAGTAATTCTGGGTAAAGACTCAAGCATCTGGTTTAACTCGGTACTTCGTGGTGATAACGACACAATTACCATAGGCGAAAGATGTAATGTACAAGATGGATCGATTTTTCATGTAGATCCCGGTATACCTCTTGTCTTAGAGAAAGAGGTCACCATAGGCCACTCCGTGACAGCACATGGATGTCAGATTGGAGAGGCATCTCTTATTGGCATGGGTGCAACAATTCTAAATCAAGCAATAATTGGTAAGTTCTCTATTGTGGGCGCCCAAAGCCTGATCACGGAAGGAAAAGAATTCCCTGAACGCTCCCTAATAATTGGTTCGCCTGCTCGACGTATCCGTGAAGTAACAGACGAAGAAATTAATTCTATAAAGCAGAATGCCGAACACTATGTACAGCGGAGTATGCTTTATCGAAAAGAACTTGCTCCCTACCAAAAAACCAAAAAATAGCCAAAAGGAAAGTCTAATGAGAAGGTCAATATTTAGGGTCATAATTACTGCGCTTGCATCAGTGGGTTTCATTGGCATGTCTGCCAAAGCGCAACAATCAGGTATGGCGATCAAACACTCGAACGCTCCTTATATCGTGATTGAGCGTATGCTGCCAGATTCCGGTACCGCCTGGGAACTACAACTCGTGCTAGCACGCGATGAGATTTACATACCGATCGGGGTACGTAAACCCGACGGCGTTGGCCCCTTTCCACTCATTCTCATCGGCTCCGGCCAGGGGCGTGACGGACTACTCAAGATCGATCAGGCGATGGAGGATGTTGAGGAGCTAATGGACCGGTTCGTCGAGCGCGGTTATGCGGCAGCCTACCTAAACTTTCGTAATGAAATCCCAGAGCTCTATAACGAGATAGCACGATCAGAGCTTCTAGCAGATACTGTCAGTGGCGGGGACCGTAGGTTGCAGGCCGTACCGACACTGGACTCTGATGACTATATATCTATCGTTGAACACGTGAGAGCGCTGCCATACACGGATCCGGAAGGCATCGGCGCAATCGGAAGTAGTCATTCGGGTGAAATCATTCTCAAGGGTACAGGGCTCATCAATATTGGCGCCGGTGTCGCGAGCGAGGCGGCAGCGCTGGAATATCTTGCGATCGATGTGTTGGCAGCGGCGCTCAATGATGCTGGCGAGCGGGATTTTCACGATATCGAGATTACGCGGAGCCTTGCCGACAAAGATGTCGCAATGCAGCGAATTGTAAAATCAGAAACACCACTATTGATCCTTGGTCGTGAAAACGATCATTTACAGGGCGTTTTTCAACTTGCCTACGAATGGTTAACAGAAGCTGATAAAGACGTTACATGGGCATCTTTTGATCATCCTGAACATGGCTACTCACTGTTGCGTCAACGACCTGGTGGTCCATCAAGCCCTGATGATGTTCAAGAAGAGGTTTTTGACTTATACATGACTTTTTTTGATGAACACTTGAAAGATAATTAGATGTAGGCAAATGGTTATGTGGATATGAGTACTAATTGGTATCTGGCCAGACACGAACTAAACCTTCCTGAACAGTTGAAGCAACAAGAGTGCCATCCAGCTTAAAGAATCGTCCCATAACAAGACCCCTTGCCCCCGATGCATTCGGACTCTCTATTGCATATAACATCCACTCATCAGCCCTAAATGGACGGTGAAACCACATTGCATGGTCTAGGCTTGCCATTTGTATGTTCCGTTGTTCCCAGCGTATACCATGTGGCTGGGTGGACGTCCCAAAAAAATAATAGTCCGAAAGGTACGCCAATAAACTTCTATGCAAATCAGGGTCATCAGGCAAATGGTCAATTGCCCGAATCCAAACATAACGTATTGGATCTCTTGGCTCCAGACTAGTGAAATCGACCGGATCTACTGGTCGCATTTGCATTGGTCTTTCGCGTGTCAAAAAACGTTGGATTTCAAGTGGCAGAGTTTTAAAAACTTCTTCAGGAACATCACTAATATCAGCAAGGTCATCTGGACCTGGCACATCCGGCTTTTGTGCTTGGTGCTGAACACCCTCTTCTGGAACCTGGAAAGATGCCGTCATATTAAAAATAGGCCTTCCATGCTGAATCGCAACTATACGACGATTGGTAAAGCTCTTCCCATCACGAGCACGATCAACTTCATAGAGGATAGGGGCTTTAACATCTCCTGGTCTCAAAAAATATGCGTGCAGCGAGTGTGCTTCAAAACCCTCGACTGTATAGTTCGCAGCCATCAGTGCCTGACCTAAAACCTGTCCGCCAAACACGCGTTGACTTCCTATATCACGACTCTCGCCGCGAAAAAAATTATCCTCTAGCTGCTCAAGCTTAAGCAGGTTCAATAGATCGGTAAGAATTCCTCTCATCAGGGGTTTTCATGTCGATTTAGTCGTGCGATTAGGCTGGATGTATCCCAACGCTTACCGCCCATACGAATGATATCCGCATAAAACTGATCTACCAAAGCAGCAACTGGAAGCTCCGCACCGTTTCGACGAGCCTCATTCAAACAAATTCGGAGATCTTTACGCATCCATTCCACTGCAAATCCAAAATCAAATTCTTCGTTAACCATTGTCTTCCAACGGTTATCCATCTGCCAGGATTGTGCTGCCCCCCCACAAATAACCTCTACAACAGCTTCAGGATCAAGCTTTGCCTGCAAAGCAAAATTAAGAGCTTCTGCCAAACCCTGCACTAAACCAGCTATAGCAATCTGATTCGCCATTTTTGTTAATTGGCCACAACCAGATGGGCCAACCAAACGAACTGTCTTTGCATAAGAATTTATAAGAGGCTCGGCTTGTTCAAAAGCAAAACTTTCGCCACCTACCATCACCGTAAGTTGCCCCCCCTCAGCACCGGCCTGCCCTCCTGAAACTGGGGCATCAAGACAATGAATACCTCTTGCTGAACCAGCTTTCTCAAGCTCACGAGCCATATCAGCTGAAGCAGTTGTATGATCGATAAAAAGTGTACCCGGGGACATTGCCTCTATTACACCCTGACCTAGTATGACCTCTCGGAGATCAGGGTCATCACCAAGGCAGCTAAAAACAGCCTCGGCATCACTTACTGCGTCTGCTGCAGTTTCAGCTTTCCTACCACCATATTCACTAACCCAACGATCAGCTTTTTCAGCTGTTCGGTTAAAAACAGTGACTTCCAACCCGGCACGCTTTAACCAACCGGCCATAGGAAACCCCATGACTCCAAGACCAAGAAAAGTAACTTTTTTTATCAAGGGAAACTCCGAGTTTTGACTGATCTAAATACCAAGTTGTAGTTACCTTAGCATCGCCGCTATGGACTCGGCAAAACCTTCTATTTTGGACATCTTAACCGAACTATCCATCTCTACTAGCGCCCAAAAATAGCTTATTAGCCTCTCTAATCTTATAACATCATCCAATTGACTATAATTAAAGGGAATCAACTCCTCTTTGAAGTAAGATTCTAAAATCAATGGATATTGATTCATATTAAGTCCATTCAATGCTATTAGACTCGCAATATCTAATATCGGATGAGCTTGAACCGCATACTCAAAATCTACAAGCCAAAGCTGATCAGAATCAAGTATGTTTGCAGCTATCAGATCATGATGACAAAGTGTTATTGGTGAAAAGGTTTTTTCATACATGATGGCCAACTGCCTTAACTCTATCTGCCAATTTTTCTGCTCTATATTAAATGTTCGATTTTTATGATCTTGTGAGCCCTTAAGCACATTAAAATAACTCTCACATAATGTGGTCGGCTTAAAAAGAGGAAGTCTAAAACCAACATTAATTGAGTGAAGAGAAGAAAGCGTCTCTGCTATTCTCCCTAGATTCTCAGGCTGAGACAGCATACTTGAATCCCAAGTAATAGCATTATTCAAAAAGGTGGTAACCAGGGCACCTGTAGACTCATCGTCAAAAATTACGGTAGGCGTCAAGCCTGCTTTAGAAACTGATTTAAGCAAGCGTTTTTCTGTCGAGTTATCTAATGTTTGAAACCGCTCTTTCAGATTGTTTTTTGGTAGACGTACCATCCATTTTTTTTTGCCATAAGAAAAACGGAAAGCTCTATTACTCAGACCATTAGAAATAGGTTTAACTGTAACTCGATTTGAATCTATATTGAGGCGACCACATAAATGCTTTACCTCATTAGCACAGATCATTTCGTCAAATAGCACGATACTCTCGCCACCATGTCCTCAAACCAATAACTATCAAAAATAGGTATACAAAAAACAAAAGGGCTGTTAAATGCAGGTCACGCGATAGATAAAGGTAGATTGAAACGCTATCAATAATAAACCAGTACAACCAATTCTCTAACACCTTACAAGCGACCATGTAGGTGGCCATGATTGCAGCAACGGTGGTAAAGGCATCTAGAAATGGAGATGCGGAGTCTGTATAGCTCATGCTCCAACCAAAGAACAATGATAATGTGCCAATAGTACTAATTGCCATAACATGTTGACGGATGCTCCAAATATTTATTTGTATGCCAATATCTTTATCCACACCATGACGCCACTGATACCAACCGTAAATTGCCATAACTGCATAGAAAACCTGCAGGATGGACTCCATATAAAGTTGTGCTGAATAAAACAAACCAATGTAAAGAATCGAGCTTAGAAAGGCTGCCAACCAGCAACAGATATTCTGTCTTATTGCTAAAACCAAATAAGCTATCGCAAGAAAAACAGCCATGAACTCAGCAAAAGATACTCTTGCAAATAGAGCAGCCAAAACCTCAATCACGATGATTTTCTTTTAAGTGGTGATAAGTGGCAGCTCATTAATTGGTAACTCAGCATTCAAAAACTTAGCGACAAGAACTTCCGGTTTCCCTTTGTTAAAAGAAATCATAAGAGCCTGTTCTACGGCCTGCATGACATCTTTCAACTCACCAGAAAATTGAGTGCTCATCTGATTAACCGTTACATCTAACTTAGAAGACTTCTGTATGGAATAAATAAATGAATGAATAGAGGGTAAATATTCTTCCTGTAAAGGATAAAGACTGACTTCAGCTGTTATTCTCATAAAAACTCCAAATCATTACGCCCGGTATTAGAAAGAATACTTTGCTGTGAAGCCAATCACTCTGGGCTCACCATATTGGTAGTAGGTTTCATTTTTCCAGCCTTTTCGAGGGTCATTCCCAAAATAAAACCCATGAATCCCATAGTCCTTATTAGTTAAATTTCTCCCCCAAAATAACAGCTCAGTCCGGCCTATTTGATAATTAAGACTTGCATTCAAAAGATTGTAACCTTTGATTTTTTGTTCGTGATAGTAGCCAAAATGACTTGCGTCTCGACCTTCAATCTCCACCTGAAAACCTATGCTTTCAGTGAGCGAGACATTAGCTCCAAAATGGTACTGCCACTGAGGAGATTTTGTCTGATCAATGTTTTTTCTAACCACAAAATCATAGTTATCCAGATCGTAGGTTGTAATTTCATCTATCTCCGTCTCAAGTAACCCAAGGGAACCCGATAACTGTACTTTGTCTGATAATTGATAGATGACCTCAGTCTCTGCACCCCAGTTTGTCCCATCAACGTTATCTAGAAAACCAATCCAAAGGTATCCAGCACTGTCATACATCCAAGATTCAAGCTGAGCATTGTCCCTGCTCATATGAAATGCTGCAGCTCGCAGAGTAAGCTGATCGTTAAGATAGGACCCCTTTATCCCAATCTCCCGATTTACGAGTGTTTCTTTTCCAAACACCAGCCTTGGTCTGATAAATGTCTGGAAAACTGTTTGCATAGAAGCGAGCTTTGCGCTGGCCTCTGTATTGATGCCTCCAGCCTTAGCACCACTGGATATACTTCCATAAAGCAGCAAATCTTCCCCCATAAGGTAGGTTAGCGTTAGATCCCCAGTTCGGAGACTGTCATCACTACTTGAATTAAGGGTAGCACTATCTTTATAACTATCTTTGAACCGTTCATAACGGATCCCAGCTGTGATGCTCAATCGTTCAGTGATAGCGGAATCGAGCTGGCCATAAATAGCGCTTCTTTCAGTATCATAATAACTAAAAAAATTTCCATAAGATTGTCTTTGTAGATCTTCATCCCTTTTCTGAGCATAAACACCTAAAACATATTGGACATCGCCTAACCCTCCTAAAGAGAAGTTTCCCAATAAACGTGAATCAACTGATATGTCACTCCGATCTCTGAGATAGTTATCTGTATTGGAGTAATAATCGAGCACCGGATCACATAATGTTCCGTCACATATTCCGACATACGTCCAATCTTCATCAAACCCATACTCAAGATCACTATCTAACCAAGTTGTGACAGCCTCCAAAGTAGCAAATTCACTTAACTGCCAAGACCCTCGCAAAGCCAAGGCCAGAGTATCCTGATTATCTTGTCCTGGCCTGTCTGATAATGTTGTTCTGGAGTTATCCAAGGTAAAAGCATCGTAACCATTATTGCTATCAAAATAGAAAGCTGTCACTTCATAACTCGAACTGTCCGTTGGCTGAAACTCCATAGTTGCTCGAATCGTGGTTTCATCGTAACCATTAGTATTGGAACGCCCTAGGTGGGCATTTTTCATGTACCCGTCTCCCTTATTCTTGTGCACTGAAAGTCGCCCTGATGCACCATTACTAATAGGACCACTGATTACACCGCCAGCGCTCTGACTTCCATAATCCCCTATGCCAACCTCTGCATAACCCTCAAAACGGTCTGTTGGACGATTACTTCGAATATTTACTATCCCTGCTAAAGCACTTGTTCCAAATTGAGTTCCTTGTGGCCCCCGAGAAATTTCAACTTGCTCAACATCAAAGAGCATCCCTGCATTTGCAGTGCCTCCAAAATTAATATCATCAATCAAGATTCCAACCGACGGGAAGTGTTTAGGATCAACAAACTGCTCTAGATCGCCAACACCTCGAATCTGTACAAAACGTGAACGGGATGCTCCACCGGAATAGTTAACATTCGGTGAGATATTAAGCGCCGACTCTAAGTGTTGTGCCCCACGACTTTTCACGAGAGACTCATCAATGACTGTAATGCTACCCGGACTTGTCATGAGACCCTGCTCCCGAAAACCAGCTGTAACCACAACTTCTTCAAGCGGGGAAAGGTTGCTCTGCGCTAAAATACTATAAGGCGAAAAACCAAAAATAATGAGCAATAAAAATATGCTATGCCTGAACAGGCAACATGATTTGGTACTTCTCAAAACCGATCTCCTAAAAAATATGAGAGATCCAGTCCGTATCGCGAGTGGAGATTCTTATAGAAGTTCCGTCCCTTCGCCGGTACTAACCGGATCAGGTTCAAAGGGTTAGCTAAACTTTTAGTTAGCTTCTCAGGTTGTTTCCAACCACCCCTCGGCCGCTGAAGTCGTTATTTAACCCTTCTCTTTCAGTCTAGGCAAGAGCTCCACAAGATTACAGGGTCTAGTTCTATAATCCAGTTGCAAAGAAATGATCTTATTCCACCCTGTCATGCAAGCATTAGTAGAACCAGGGAGACAAAAGACATAAGTGCCATTTGCTACCCCTGCGAGGCATCTAGACTGCAGACTGGAAGTACCAATTTCTTCATATGAAAGTGATCGAAAAAGCTCTCCAAAACCAGCAATTGTCTTTTCAAGCAAAGGTTCAACCGCCTCTGGAGTTCCATCTCTTCCTGTAACTCCTGTACCACCTGTAGAAATAATCACCTCAACAACTTCATCAGCGAGCCATTTTGATATTTGTCCACTTATCTCATTAAGGTTGTCCTTAACAATAACCTTCTCGTATAACAGATGCCCTGCGTCTGTTAAACACTCCACTAGTTGCGCACCTGAAAAATCGCTACTGTCATCTCGCGTATCAGAAATAGTGAGTATCGCAATATTCAGCGGTATGAATTCTCTGTTTATTGTCTGAGACATTTGCTACATATACTCTAAATTTTTTGCTTAACTAATCAAGCAATAAGAAAGAATTTAATGCTATTCACAATAATTATTTCGCTTTTAGACAAGCACTTCTGAAAATAAAAATTAGGCATCGGTAATAGCCATAAGATCAACTTCAATCAAAAAATCGGGGTCAGCTAATGCTGTCACCCCAATCAATGTTGTTGGCGGCGGATTATTTGGGTCCCCAAATTTAGGCGCATCCTCACCTCGGGTCTGATTTTTAAACTTATCAACATCAAGCACAAAGATGCGTTGAAATACCACATCATCCCAACCGGCTCCAGCAGCCTCTAGCTGTATTTCTAAGTTTTCCATTACTGCTATGTATTGTGCGCGGTAATCTCCTATAGAAACAGCATTATAGTTCTCATCCGATGGAGTTTGTCCTGCAATGAAAATTAGTTTCATTGGTCCTTTCACAGTAATAATTCGTGTGAAATTTGGATGTTTATACAGGCCTTTTGGGTTAATTCTTTCGATTTCCATCATAATTGATCCATGATTTTTACGAAGGCAGGATGATCTGTCCTGCTATTCCTTAAACTCTATTTCCTTCCATAGATTTTCGATTGTCTAATGCGAGCCAATTCTGGCCAATTAAAGCAAGTAGGACCCAATAATAAAATCCATAATGCATAACAATATGAACACCACCCCAGTTTTGCCGAACGGTATGCCCAAACATAAGAACGACATAGAAAGAAATCCCTGCTAATAAAGCCCAGCGTGTATAAAAACCTAGAAGGGTCATGGCGCCTAATACCACTTCAATGTACGGAATCAAGTTTAGAAAAACATGAACAAGTGTCATTGGTAAAAATGTACCCTCAAACGTAGCAGCCATGGGCTCTTCCCATACAGCTACCCCACCTGTCTGAATAATTCGCATAAAGCCATGAAAAAATAGATTGATTCCTAACAGAATACGCATAAAAAAATAGCCAATCTGCATGTTCGTTGGAGAGGGTCCAGCGGTCAGTTCATCTAAAAAATCATTGTTCATTACTACTCCTTTAATGGCTTAATAAGATTACGATCAGATTTGCGTGTAAAGACTTATGCTCGATCAGTCGGTCAAAAAATGGTGTGCACTAAGAACATTCTGATCGACTCAATCAGCCAACGTCGTAACTAGGGTGTCTGACCAAGAACTGATGAAAAATCAAAGTGAAGCAATTGCTTTGATTAAACGTTATCTGAACGACGGCTAAACCAATAAGATCACAAACCGGCCTGCTCACGCACCCATGTAGCTGCATCTTCTAGTGTGCCAAACCAAACGCCTTCCTTTGTCTTTATGTGTTGAATCAACCCTTCAAGGGCCACAATATTTGATCGATGTCCTATGACATGTGGATGCATCGTCAGAAGAAACATAGTTTGCTCTTCCCAAGCACGGTCAAATTCATCAATCCAGACCTGCAAGATGTCTCGGGGGTTCATATACCTATTGCCTATCGGGTTAAAAAATGGCGCATCGTCCAAAATCCAATCGACTGGCAATTCGACAAATCCAGTTGGTTCACCATTCTGCATAAGTTCGTACGGACGATCATCAGCAAACAAGGAACTTTCATATAAGAATCCCATATCACGGATAATACTTAGCGTATTGGGACTATGATTCCAAGACGGTGCTCGATAACCAACCGGACGAGTACCGGTGATCTCTTCAATAGCATCAGTAGCCTGTCGAAGAAGACGCGCCTCAGTCTCACCATCCAGGGCAGTGTTTGATTCATGAATCCATCCATGTACACCAATTTCATGTGCCCCAGGTGCCAAGATCATATCAGCCTGTTCTGGAGCTATTTTCAAGCTCCAGGCAGGGAAAAAAAATGTTGCAGGCACGTCCTCAGTTTCCAAAAGATCGAGTACTCGTGGAAGCGCTACCCGAGAGCCATACTGGCCTGCAGAAAGGGTGCCCACACTAGGATCGCCTGTACGTAATCCCTTCACCGTCTCATTATCAACATCAAATGAAAACAGAACAGCGACCCTCGTATCACCAGGCCAGCTTGACGGGTTCAGGTCACGACCAGCTCGAACCTGATTAACCACAGAGTGCACGTAGTCATCGGACCAGTTCCACGGCTCAGAAGGATTTTCTTCCTGAGCTAAAACTATAGGCAAAGTCCATAATACGACAAGAGCACAACAGAACGTGCGTATCAGAACATTCATATTTATCCTTTCTTCCTTGGTGAAGATACCTCAATCATTATCGGGACTTAGAGTAAGCCGATGGGCTGCCCTATCCTCAACAGCTCCCCGCGTGTACAAGAGTGGGAAATAATCTCCGTTTCCTAGTGTCTCAGTAAGATCACCATAAAAGGGACTACCCGGTTGTGCAGATTGCCCTGGGGCGTTAGTAGCAATGGAGCGATCCAAATCTGCTAAGTCTATTATCCGTCGAAAATTTGCCCCTGTAGCATTGAGACTCCCAAACCCACCTGGTCGCTCAACTGCTGGCAAATCAAAATCGGGGATAAACATGTGCTGGAGTGGACTTGCATGTACTCTTCCATGTCGCCATTGATCGCGATCAGGTCCAAGCTCCAATGTTAAGCGGTCAATGGCAGACCTAAGGCCCGCCTCTATAAACATACGGCGTTGTGATAACTGCATATCAGTATGTCTGGCTCTTTCATCGACCTCCTCATTCCATCGGACATACATGGCACCTGCCGTACTCTCCTTAGAAAGCTTTGCATCCCATGATTCAATCAAATCTCGCGCCCAATCAATATCGGGATCTGACGAAACCCACCCACTAAACAGTGGAATATCCCTTTCGGCTGCGAGCAAGTAATCATCTTGTTGAATTTGAATGTGTTCCTCGATTGTGGGCGCCTCAAAAGAACCTAAAACTTGATGAAGGCGGGTTATACGAGAAGTTTCCACTCCCTCTGAGGAGTGGTAAAAAACCGGCCTACCTTCATAACCAGGAGGATGGACATTATTGTTAGCGGTAGCGATGTATCCTCGTTCCGGGTTGAACTCTCTAGGAAGATCTGTTCGGAAACCAAGCCACTCATATTCTCCTGTTCCCGGCACAGGCAAACGCCCGTTCCAACCATTACGATCTGGAGTGAACCCGGTCACTTGCAATGCAATATTGCCATCAACATCCCCACAGATCAGGCTATGACTAGGCACCAACCAGTGCATTGCAAGCTCAAAAAAATCTTCGCAGCTCTCTGCCTGCGCTAACTGAAAACTACCTTTATAAGCTGCTGTTCCATGTTCCTGAACGACTGAGCGAACGGAATAGGCATGACGACTATTCAGATCCTCATAAAAAACAGGTCCATGTCGACTAAATTTCAAGATAACAGGTTCGGGGTCCTGCCCTTTAACCAGAATATCTTCTTCAATAATACGAAGAGGTTCCCAACTATCCTGCCAACGCACAAGATTTGGATCTTCAGGATGAACCTCTTCAACAAACACATCCACCATATCAGTTCCAGCAAAGGTAAAGCCCCATGCGATATGTTCGTTGTTTCCTGCATCTACCCCAGCAAATGGGGGCTCTCCCCCTCCAATTACATTCCACCCTGGAGCAATCAGGTGAATAAAGTACCGAAGGGCTGGCATTTCAATACGTCTATGAGGATCATTAACTAGGATTGGAACGCCCGTTGGCGAACGGCTTGGGCTCATAACCCAGTTATTACTGCCCTCCGTTGCAATCGGCAATGGAGACACTTGTGCAACTCGCACTTCCCCAGATTCCACCAGGTCTTTATAAGGCTCAATAATCTCGAGTGGTGGAAGTCTTCCTGCTACAAAAGGGTCATCATCGCCTGCACGCATAGCCTCAAGTAGTTCTTCCGTAAAAAGATTTATATCTAAACCGTCTGGCACTACTAAATCATCCCATGGATCTGGCGCTGCAAGTCGATTGGCTTCCTCAACACCATAACGGGCAACATTTAGTGCAAGTTCTACTTCATTAATAGCATGTCCACGAACGCTTGGTACTGCGAGCGATGCCCAACGCAAAAGATTAGTCTCTGCCGTCCATGGTTCCGGTACAACCCCTGTTAGTTGAAACTCCACAGGAAGGTTATCTCTATTACTCTCGATATAGGCATTAACTCCGTTAGCATGTGCCATAAATAAATTTTTAGCGTCAGGATGATAACTATCCCATTCATCCTCATTAAAGGGACCACGGAACATCATCAATCGGGCACGACGGTCATAATCAAGCGCTGCAGGACCAAAAATTTCAGCAAGACGTCCTTCTCGCCATCGCCGCCACATTTCCATCTGCCAAAGCCGATCTTGGGCCATGATGTACCCTTGCGCAAAAAACAGATCTTGATCATTTTGAGCATATATATGCGGAATACCCCACTCATCACGGATAACCTCAACTGGCTCCATCAAGCCGTTGATCTCAATCTCACCCTCTATCTGGGCGAGTGCATTCATTGCAAGGCTTTCCAATGATTGGGGAGAATCTGGAGAAGTACAACCAACAATAATTGTAGATAAGGTAACAATTACAATCTTCATAAAATGATTGAATACTTGTTGATTGGCTAATTTAAAATCTAATATCTGCTTAAGTTTTATCATATTTTTCACTAGTTTCTAGCCTGGTCATCTTCGAAATTAATAACAGCATCTTCAAACTCGGTAAAAGACTCGTCGTCTAGACAAACAGATTCCTCCAGTCGCCAGTCAACCGTTTCAAAAACCCGACGCACTGTCCAAGGCTCAGGATATGCAATAGGATCTTCAACCGTTATATCAATAGCCAACTCATTTTCCCCAGTTCTTTGGATACGTTCAATAACACGGAGTTGGTCACTGTGGGGAAGACCACGCCGATCAACCCAGGTTTTGTCGTTAAAGTTTCGTGTATCAATAACAAGGACATCATCATCCCAATACCCTATCGATTCGCCCATCCAAGAAGGGGGCCTACCTTGGCGATGTTCGCGTCCATCCGTATATACCTGGCGTACCCAACCCTGGTACTCGTATGAAAGCATTACTCGATTGGGTGTCTGAATAATCTCAAATGGTGCGGGGTGCGCATAAATCCTTGGCACACCTGGAGGGAGACATTGGTAGGCAGGGTCATTTGTTTCTCCAACAGCAACTCCGCGAGGTCCAAAAGTGGGCCTCGAATCATCAAAGCGTTCCCTTGCCCATGCTGTCATAGCAGGTAAATCCTCTGTAAATGCGTAGTTCTGCCATGAAGCGTTGTAATTCCACTTCCACATCCCAGTAAGATCTGACCCATGACCCACCTGCTCTGCAGACATCACTTGGGTCGCAACAGGGCTAGCTACACGCCCCAGAGTTGTTCCACCCAATAGTGCGACACCGTTAGCGTCTATGATTCTGCGTATACGCATTGATGGAGCACCATTTCTAGCAATTTCACCTGAAATTTCAATTGCATCACCTGGTTGAAGCGTTTCAGTTGTCCAACGGACGATATTGCTTGCTCCCCCACCACCAACACCACGCGCTAATCTATTGGGGGTAGTCATTTCCCCGGACCATTCCACTGTCTCACCCCCTTCTCCTTCTACGGAAAAGTAAACAAGCACATGTGGATATACAAACCGGAATTGAGTTACTTCCCCACGAAAGGTAACCTCTTGAGTCAAGTCATATACAGCCCCGCCATGGTGTGCTTTTAGGCTTAAGCTAAAGCCTAAAAGCCCAACTACCGCTAGGTTCAATAAGGACCTGAATATCATCTCGATTTTCATAATTATTCTCTGAGAGCAGATCTTATACACAGTGTACTCCATGATTGGTGTTCTTCGCTCATAGATGAACCCTGTCTAACAAGGAACAACAGGCATAAAAACAGTCTTCAGCTCACGAGTTAAGAGAATTGCATCCTCTTGACCAGCATAATATCCATGTTTTAAATCTAGCTCAGAAAACCCGTATTTTTTATAGAAATTAATAGCCTTATTATTAGAAGCTCGCACCTCAAGGCACATAAAATAACACCCAGCTGTTTGAGCAGAAGATTCAAGCCATTTTAGAAGCTTTCTACCAACACCTTGACGTTGGTATCCAGGATGAACAGCGAACAAATTAAGGTGCACCTTCTCATCGCAAAATTCGGCAATAGCAAACCCAGCTATACGTCGAACATCTCTAGCTACAAGCACCACGCAGTCAGAATCAAAAATGCACCTAGAGATTCTATCTTCATCCCATAAACATGGGATTCCATGCTCAATCAAGTTCCGTGACATGGAGGCTATAACTGAAACCTCATGTCGTCGCCCAAGCCCTAAACGAATACGCACCAATCTCTACCTCTACTAAAATTATTTGATGTAACATAAACAATCATGGTCTAGGGTAACTTATTCTTAAAGCATATGAAGAATTGAGGATTTCCACTAAAAAACACTAGATAAGCGTGAAAAAGTTATATAGATAATAGATTTTTCAATACCTGAGTTATAGTTACCTAATGTCTAACACAGGCCATCATCAATCTAGTGGTCTCTGGAGCGTAATTCTAGCCGCTGGGGACTCCAGTCGGCTAAAAATGCCTAAGCAGCTTGTTCGATACCGCTCACAATTTCTGCTAAGCCATGCTATTAACTCTGCTGAGATTGTGACGCCTGACCAGGTGCTTGTGGTACTAGGCTCACACGCATTAAAACTGGGTTTGCTACTTAAACGTCACCACCCAAACACACACACATACACTAATACTGACTGGAAAAAAGGAATGGGTAGTTCTCTTTCAGCGGGTATTTCTATGATGCCTGAAAGCGCCAAGGCAGCGCTCATTCTAGTATCTGATCAACCCTATGTAGGTACTAAATCACTGAATCGACTTGTACAGACATGGCAACGACATCCAAGTCACGTAGCTGCAGCGTATTACAAAAGCAATGTTGGTGTTCCAGCAATTTTACCAAGGAAATTTTGGTCTAAGGCAAAAAAATTATCAGGTGATACTGGAGCCCGAGAATTTTTACGGGACAGCACTACGCCTGTAAGCAGGGTCCCAATGCCAGAAGCTATATTTGATATAGACACACAAAAGGATGTGGAAAACTTAAAAAATACCCCCCCTACTTAAGCTAAAGTATCAAAGCAATCCTAATTAGAATCTTTAGTCCTTTGCAGTAAGACAGTTAATCCAATCAGAATCACCATCCTGGTAGTGTTCTTTCTTCCAGATGGGAAGCCGCTGTTTTAATTCATCAATGATATAGCGACAACCATCAAAAGCTGGACCGCGATGTGGCGCGCTTACTCCTACCCAAACTGCACAATCACCAATCTCTAGATGACCAATACGATGGAAGCTTGTAGCGGCTAACAACTTATAACGATCAATTGCTTCTATAAGAATTTTTTCTCCTTCATTGGTAGCAACCACACCATGTGCTTCGTAATCAAGAGAATTGACGTTCTTACCATCATTAAGGTTCCGAACCCAACCCTCAAAGGATGCATAGGCGCCAGCAGAGTCATCTCGAAGAGTCTGATTGAGAACAGCAATATCAATCGGTTCATTCGTAATTTTAAAATTAGATCTGGACATGTATAAAGAATATTTTTACCCACCAGCAACTGGGGGGAAAAACAACACAATGTCACCTTCAGAAATTCCAGAATCCCAGCCTGCTAGCTCATCATTTATAGCAACCTTACAGCGCAACATAGGATCAGAAAAAAGGTGCCGGGTAGCAACCTCTGTAAAGAGATCCCCAGCGGTTGCAGCGCTAGTTAATAAAACCTCGGACTCTTTACCCGTTTTCTCACGAAAGACAGCAAAGTATTTTGCAGTGACGTTAATCATTACTTTTTCAGTTCAGAAAAATCAGTCTTACCCCCAGTCTTAGACACAAGGGCTATATCTTTAATCTGGATACCATGAGAAAGAGACTTGCACATGTCATAAACCGTTAGAGCTGCTACAGAAACACCTGTCAGTGCCTCCATTTCAACACCAGTTTTATGTGTTGCTCGTACCGAGCATTGAATTAATAATTCCTGCTTAGAATTCCACTCGATTGTTATTGTGCAATCTTCAAGCGGAACAGGATGACAAAAGGGAATAAGCTCATAGGTTCGTTTTACCGCCATCACGCCAGCAATGATAGCAGTATCAATAACAGGCCCTTTTTTAGTCTGTAAAAGGGCTTCCTGATCACTCAGTAAATCTTCAGGAAAAACAACTAATGCTCGGGCACAGGCAGTTCTATGGGTTACCTCTTTGTTGCTCACGTCGACCATGGTAGGACGATTAAACTCATCTACATGGCTAAGCATTTACCCGCCCATCCGATACATTTCAATCCTTGAGTCTTCCGTTTTTTCTATAGTTTTGCCCTTGCCTCGCTGTTCACTATAACGATCTATGCGATTTCTCCAAAGATTCTGAAGTAGGCCGACCAGGTCCGCATCACTTGCTCCTGCGCGCAATGGCTCTCTAATAGATATCCCATTCTTTGCAAATAGGCATGTGTAGATTGTGCCATCTGCCGATAACCTGGCTCGATGACAATCGCCGCAAAAAGGCTCGCTGACTGAGGATATAAAGCCGATCTCGCCTTGACCATCTTCAAAGAGATAACGACTTGCAACTTCACCGCGGTAATTCGGTTCTGCTGGTTTCAATTGCCAGCGTGAAGATATTTGATCCACTAGCTCGGCAGAAGTGACTACCTCATCAAGACGCCACCCGTTCAATGTCCCAACATCCATATACTCTATAAAGCGCACAATAACGTTAGAACCACGGAAACGATCAATCAGATCTAAAACCGTGTGATCATTCTTGCCTTTTTGCACTACAACATTGAGCTTAATAGGAGAAAGCCCAGCATCATGAGCTGCCTCTACTCCTTCCAACACAGTGGAAACATCACCTTTCCCACCACTCATTTCATTAAATACTTCCTCATCCAGACTATCCAAGCTGATGGTAATTCTTCTAAGACCCGCTGCCTTTAGCTCTTTTGCCCTGCGGGACAATAAAGTCCCATTTGAGGTCAGGGCAAGATCAAGCCCTGGCAAATCACTTAACGAACTGACGATA
>DJLG01000050.1 GCA_002434915.1 Proteobacteria bacterium UBA6522 | reverse complement strand
TGGATTTTAACTTCAACAGCTCTAGTGCTATTTATGACTTTGCCTGGCCTCGCGCTTTTTTATGCGGGTTTAGTTGGAAGTCGGAATGTGCTCTCCGTGGTTATGCAGTGCTTTAGTATTGCCTGCTTAGTATCGGTGATATGGGTTGTTTGTGGTTATAGCTTATCTTTCGGTGGTGGTAACGCATACGTCGGTGATTTTTCAATAGCTTGGCTGAGTGGAGTCGAAGCAGATTCTGTTTCAGGGACGATCCCTGAGTCAGTATTCGTTATGTTTCAGCTTACTTTTGCAATCATTACACCAGCATTATTTGTTGGTGCATTTGCAGAGCGCATGAGGTTTTCAGCATTACTACTTTTTACTGCTGCGTGGGTTTTGGTAGTTTATTTCCCAATTGTACATTGGGTATGGGCCGAGGGCGGCTGGTTGTTTGAAATGGGTTTCAGAGATTTTGCAGGTGGAGCAGTAGTTCATGTTACCGCGGGTGTTGCGGCCCTAATAGCGGCTATTATGATGGGCAATCGGAAAGGGTTTCCCAATTCAGGGGCGCCTCACAATTTGCCAATGACAGTTACCGGAGCCTGTATGCTTTGGGTTGGTTGGTTTGGTTTTAATGCTGGCAGTGCGCTTGGTTCTAATGGTGGCGCGGGTATGGCGATGCTTGTAACTCATATAAGCGCAGCCGTAGCATCACTAAGTTGGATGACTTGTGAATGGGTCAAGTATGGTAAGCCCAGTGTGCTTGGTATCGTGACAGGTATGGTCGCTGGACTTGCAACAATTACACCAGCTTCAGGTTTTGTTGGTCCTATAGGCGGCCTATTTATTGGTCTATCTGCTGGAGTTGGTTGTTTCATCGCAACCCAGTTTATTAAGCAGAAACTAAAGATCGACGACTCACTCGATGTATTTCCGGTGCATGGTGTAGGGGGAATGATTGGCTTGTTACTACTTGCTGTATTTTCTGCCGAGAGGTTTGATGGCCTTGGTTTGGATGGAACCATTCTTGATCAATTAGGAATTCAGATTACCGGTCTTCTGGCCACAATTGTTTGGACTGCAGTAGCTAGTTTTGTATTGCTTAAGGTGGTAAATGCTATTTCACCATTGCGTGTTTCAAGTGACGAGGAAACAGAAGGTTTAGATCTCGTGCTGCATGAAGAGAAGGGATACAACCTGTAGTTCGTAGGTATCAGGTTGGAAGGGGCTTAGATATTTTTTAGGCCCCTTCCTTAATTAGTTAGCCTTAAACGTTTGTGTGCAAATTACTCTTTAGTTGTCCTCAATGAAGTACCGAAAATTATGTCTATAAAAAACCCCTATCGTATCTAAGGGTTCTCCATCAACTAGTCTGGGGCGGTATACAGCTTCACTTAGACGGGCTATATATAGTGAGTCCATCAATCCACTGATGGAAGGCTCCATAATCTCAATGTTATTCGCTATTCCGAGCGAAGAAATATTGAATCGTACTAACACTGAGCTCCAAATGTAACGAGTATGATTCCCTTGAATATCTACCGGACTAGGTGGTGGAATAAAATTGATAAGCTTGGGAGTTGAGAAGTGCTGAATTCCCAGTGATGGTTGTTTGACAGTTAAGAGCCTATGGGCTTCTTGGTAGTATTTTAGTGCCGTTTCAGTTTGACCAAGTGTTAGATCCCAGTCTCCCAAGATAGTAAGCGCATTACCGACTTCAGTGGGTGACATCATGTCTTTGAATTCAAGCATAGCTAGAAGATGCCTCCTAGATGCTCTAGTGTTGCCAAGTAAAATATCGATCCGAACCAACTCGCTCAATGTAGCAAGCTGTCTGTCACCATACTCCCCAAAATTTTCTTGTTGAATTTCAAGAATATCTTCAAATTGTTCTCGTGCTAGACCACGCATTCTAGAAAGATCATAGTAATTAGCTAAGTGGCGCCTGAAAGGGATTACTTGAGGGTCATCTTCACCATACCGGCGTAGCGCTAGAGCTAAACGTTCTTGCTGAACATTTTCTGACTGTATTGTATCTCCCATTAGAAGGTACGCACTACTCATGTCATCTAGTAACGAAATTTGATCCATATTTAATAAGCCAAAGTTTCGTTGACTAATATGTTGAGCCTGCTCAAGGATTGTAATTGCTTCGACACTCTCCCCATTCAAACTAAATGTTCGAGCAAGCTCTGTGTAGGGTTGGATTAGGGATGGGGAATATTCACCACTTTCCTGAACTAGTAATTCGATTCCAGCGAGGTAGTTATCTTGAGCATCACTGAGTTCATTTAACTCTGTTTGAAGTCGAGCGCTCTCAAAAAGTGATTCACTAGTGCTTTTAAAAGAGGGAGACTCAGGAACTACTGTGGGTATATTTTGTGCAGATAACGAGGAGACATAAAGCGTAATTAATACGGTAAAAATAATTAATAGTTGGTGCATTGGACTATTAGTTGACCCAACTAAAAAGTTCTTTAATAACTGCATATTTGAACTGTGGAAAGTAGCCAGAGTTTTGGCCATTACTGTTTTGATAATGGTACGTAGAGAAACGTATATTTACGCGTGATACCCGTGGCAGTGACCATCTCACCATCTAGCATTCTCGGTCTGAAACGGGAGCGTTCAATGGATAAAATTGTTGCTTCATCCTTAAAACCCGATGGTTCAGATTCAAGAACTGATACGTTTAATGCTTGACCAGCTGGAGAAACGTCGAAAGAGACTAAAACATAGCCTTCTGTGACATAGGGTTCGCCGGGGTCTGCAAGATATTGGGTACTAGGGTTTATTTTGAGTACATCACTGGGATTATAGAACCAGCGTCGCTGTAATATTTCACCATCTTCCAATTCATTGAGTATATCCCAAGCCTCTCTATACTCATTTCCGGTTGGCCCGACCTTGCTAAATGCAGTGTGCCAGTCTCCAATATTTCTCAAAGTCTCTGCTATTTGCAGCTTATCAGGCTCATTTTGAGATCTTAAGAATTTCAAGGCACGCCTCAAGGCACTTATGCCACTACCCGCTGGTATTCTCTGTGCACGATAGCTATTACCTATTGCACGGAGTGGTTCTGCAAGAAGAGCGCTTTCTGGTCCATCAGTTGCCCGAATAATATTCATGGCTCGCACGTAGTAGGCGCGTGCGTCATCAAAGCGTGAACTACCCCTGAGCCATCGAGCATGTTTATAGAGTGCAGGGATTACTTCAACGCTATCAGGGCCATGCATACGTTCCATAATATCGAGCCCAGCTAATTTTTGTCGTTCTGCATCCTCATAAAGCCCCATCCTTATAAGGCTATTAGACATGTGGTCAAGGATTGTTATTTGCTCCTCATTCAGCAAACCAAAATTTCTACGGTTTATGGAACGAGCCTCTTCTAATATGCCAAGGGCTTGTGGATAGTCGCCAAGTCCATGATATGCGACCCCAAGACCTACAAGAGGTAAAATCGCAGTCGGTGTAGTCATGCCATCTATTTCTCGAAATAGTTCAATAGAAGCAAGAAAATTTATTCCCGATTCTTCATGTAAACCTACTCGACGTTGCATCTCTGCAAGGTTGGAAATTGATATGGCAGTATCGGTAGATATCTCTCCAAACTCCGCTTTTGTAAGTTCTACTACGCGTTCTGCCAAAGGGATTGCTTGATCATATTCTTGGTTATCCACGCTATATTGAAGTTCAAGTTGCGCTTCTATAAGACCGGTTAATTCTGCGCGCTGAACCTCTTCTTGCGCAGAAGACTGGTCTTTATCAGGCATTTTAGTCTCATCAACAGGTAAAACTTCGGACCCTATACGAACAGGGCCTACGGGGGTTTGGATAAAGTCAGGTGTCCCTACTCCCTGCGCTGCTATAGATCCAACCAGACCCATAAAAAGCGCACAAAAACAGGCGATACGAGCAACCTCCGAATCAAAATTTAGTATTGAAT
>DJLG01000040.1 GCA_002434915.1 Proteobacteria bacterium UBA6522 | reverse complement strand
TTTTTTAGCGACCACTTTCTTTTTTAACGTTTTTTTACTCATAAATGCCCATCCCATGGTGTTTGGGATCGTACTTGCTGTCTTTTTCCATTAATTTGGTATTAGCTTTTCTAGCTGGTAAATCTTTTACCCCCAAGGCTAGATTCAACCAACGGGCGATTATACATAGACAGGAGCTGAGCGGAAATCCTCTGATGACGCATTTGTATGAAATTAGTAGCTTATTCAGCATTATTTCAATCGTTTTGATAGCGTTTATAGTCTAAAATAGAAGTCTGAAACCTTTATTACGGCTTGTTTTTTGCTCAAATATCACAAATTTATATGCGTCTGAGTAAAATCAAGCTTTCTGGCTTTAAATCCTTCGTTGATCCAACGACAATAGCCTTTCCAGGGAATCTTATGGGAATTGTCGGGCCTAATGGCTGTGGCAAATCTAATATCATTGATGCAATACGCTGGGTTTTGGGAGAGGGCTCTGCTAAAACACTGCGTGGAGACTCGATGGCTGATGTCATATTTAACGGCTCCAGTTCTAGAAAACCGGTTGGTAGGGCTTCTATTGAGCTAACCTTTGATAATTCTGATGGAGCTCTTGCTGGCGCCTATGCCGGGTATTCTGAAGTAGGTATAAGACGTGTTGTTTCAAGAGATGGAATGTCTCAATACTATCTAAATAATACGCGATGTCGAAGAAAGGACATTACACAAATTTTGCTTGGTACAGGCCTTGGATCAAATGGATATTCAATTATTGAACAAGGAACAATTTCACGATTAGTAGAGGCTAAGCCAGATGATATGAGAGCTTTCCTTGAAGAAGCTGCGGGAATTTCTAAGTATAAGGAACGACGTCGTGAAACAGAACATCGTATTAGGCATACCCGTGATAATTTAGATCGTTTAAACGATTTGCGTGAAGAATTGGAAAAACAATTAGATCATCTACAACGCCAAGCTCGAGCAGCCTCACGTTATAAAGATCTCAAAACTAAACAACGAAAGATAAAGGCAGAATTACTAGTTTTGCGTATTCTAGAGTTAGAGGCTGAGGTTAATGGTGAGGAGTCTCGCCGCAATCAAAAACAATTAGCACATGATGCTGCCTTAACAGAGCAGCGTTCTACTGAGTCCAGAATAGAAGATTTACGTATAAAGCATGCTCAAAGTAGTGATGATTTTAATGAAATACAGGGAAAATATTATAAGGTTGGTGCTGAAATAGCACGTCTTGAGCAATCAATTCAGCATAGAAAAGAATTAAACCAGAGGCAGACAGAAGATTTAGAATCTACTGATATTCAGTTGAATGAGATACAGTCTCATGTAGATAGCGACACTCTTGCAATAGAGGAAATTGATCTATTGTTGCAAGAGCTAAACCCAGAACTTGAACAGGCACGGTTAGACCATAAAGATTCGCTTAAAACTCTAAATGAAGCTGAAGATGTGGCCGAAAGGTGGCAGGATAACTGGCAGATGGTCGCTGATGAATTAGCAAGATTGGAGCGTATTGAGCAGGTTGAAACTGCAAATATAGAACACCTTGAAAGTCAAAAAATACGATTAGCGCATGAGAATGAAAGTATATTATCTGAAAGATTAGGTCTTGGTATTAATAAGACTGAAGAGCGTTTACATGGATTGGTAGCAGAGGAAGAGAGATTTCTCCTTGCTTCTCAAGAAGCAGCTCGAGTTTTAGATAGTATTTGGGAGGAACTCAACTCTGTTCAAGAGAAGCAGCGCAGTTATTCATCAGAATTAGACATAGTCAGTGGGAAATTGCATAGCGATGGAGGTCGACTCACTTCTCTCGAGGCTCTGCAAGAGGTGGCTTTGGGTAGTGGTTCTAAACAAATCAGTAAGTGGCTTGTTTCTCGTAACTTATCCGTTAAGTCTCGTTTAGCGCAGAACCTCATAGTAGATCCTGGTTGGGAAAGAGCCGTTGAGACAGTATTAGGTGGTTACCTACAGGCTATTTGTGTCGATAGTATAGGTTCGTTGATAGAGAGTCTTTCAGAGGTAACTGATCAAGGCGTAATTTTATTGGATCAGCATGACTCACAAGACTTTGGGATTGAGAATGAGGATAAAAAGCTTAGTCGATATGTGCAGGGGGTAGGTGTAGCACGGTTGCTTTCAGACGTATTTGTGGCAGATTCAATATCTGATGCAATTTCAATTCGTGAAAAATTATGCCCACATGAATCCGTAATTACCTCTGAGGGTGTATGGATGGGCCCAAGCTGGTTAAGGATTAATGGTACCGATGACCCTCAAGTTGGTGTTCTTCATCGTGGTGAAGAAATAAAAAAATTGGGGACCTCCATAGAAAAAGGTTCGATTCAGCAGAAAGAAATGCAGAAATCACTTCAGGAGATACGAGTCAGACTGGAAAGTCTTGAGGCAGAACGCGTTAAAGCTCAAGAGGAGGTCTCTAGAAAACAAGAGTCCTATTCTCAAATAAAAAGTAATATTGATACAACACGATTAACGCTTGAGCAATCAATGTTACGCGCTACAAAATTAGATAATAGATTATCAGAAATTAATCATGAAATTGAATCACTATCTTCTGATCTAAGCAGATCTAAGAATGAGCGAGTTAAGGCTGGTGATCTTAAGGATAAGCTTAGTTCCAAGAAAGCGGACCTGGAAGAAAGTAAAGAAATATATAAAAAACAGGTTGAAGAAGCGCGAATCAAGACTGAAAAGCAAAGAGACCGTGCTCAAGAGATTGCTGTAAAAGTCGAATCAAGAAAGAGTTCAAAAGAGTCTGCTTCAGCTGCTTTAGAAAGAGTAAAAAATCAGAAAGAAAGTATGATTAAGCGTCGAGATGAGCTTCGTTTACAGCTTCGGGGCGTAGTAAACCCAATAACTTCTGAAGCTCAAACCCTTGAGGCTAAACTACAGGAAAGAGTTAATGTTGAAGCCTTGCTTAGTGATTCGCGTAAGTCTGTAGAAGAGGTTGATGCACAGTTGAGAGAAACTGATCAGTTACGTTCTGACCAAGAACAGTTTGTCCAGGTGGCAAGGGAGTCACTAGATTCGGTTCGTTTGGAAGTTAGGGAAATTCAGGTCAGAGTGGAGGCTGTTTCCGAACAGCTTTCAGAATCTGGTTATGATAAAGACAAAGTTTTATCCGATCTTGATGATGATGCAGATTTAGCAGATTGGGAAAAGTCAGCAGAAAAACTGGAACGGCAAATTCAAAGACTTGGTGCTATAAACTTAGCAGCAATCGATGAGTTTAAAGATCAAACAGAGCGAAAAGAATATTTGGACTCACAATCCAATGATTTAACCCAGGCATTAGAAACTCTAGAAAATGCAATACGCAAGATTGATCGAGAAACAAGAGCACGTTTTAAGGAAACTTTTGATGCTGCAAATAAAGGTCTAGGCACGTTATTCCCGAGACTTTATGGTGGTGGACATGCTTATCTTGAGCTTGAGGGTGAAGACTTGCTTAGTTCTGGCGTAACAATAATGGCTCGTCCGCCAGGTAAGAGAAATAGTACTATTCATTTGTTATCAGGTGGTGAGAAAGCATTAACTGCTGTTGCATTGATTTTTTCTATTTTTGAGCTTAACCCAGCTCCTTTTTGCTTATTGGATGAGGTAGATGCTCCTCTCGATGATGCAAATGTAAGCCGTTTTTCGGAGATAGTGAAAGAGATGTCTCAACAAGTGCAGTTCGTTTTAATTACCCATAACAAGACGACAATGGAGGCAATGCACCAGCTTACAGGGGTCACTATGAACGAGCCTGGGGTATCAAGACTCGTTGCGGTGGATATCGAAGAAGCGGTCCAACTTGCCACTATGTAATAGAAGAGTAATTAATGCTGGAATTACGCTGGGTACTTTTCAGTTTAGGTTTGCTTTTAGTGGCAGGGGTTTACCTATGGTCCTATTTTTTATCTAAAAAACAATCAAAATCTCCATCATCACTCAAACAGCATGATCAGGTTGTTGAGTATAGTCAGGGCTCAGAAATTAGTTCTAATAGTAGTGATAAAGAAAATCTTGCTGTAAAAAATGAAGATGAGATATCTCCAAAAAAAATAGTAACTCTTCGTTTTGTGCCTAAAAACAAAGAAGAATTAGACTTAGAGCAGATAGTATTAGCATTACGGAATGCTGGTCTTCAGCGAGGTAAATACGGAATTTTTCATTACTTTTTAGACCAGGGCGCAGATAATAATGAAGCTGAATTTAGCGTTGCTAATCTGATTGAGCCAGGCTCTTTTGATCTTAATGATATTAAGGGCAATGTGATACCCGGCATGACTTTTTTTATGGAGCTTCCTGGTCAGGGTGATCCAGTAGCTCGGTTTGATCGAATGGTCTCTATTGCACGCCATCTAAAACAAATCTTAGCAGCTGAGTTGTTGGATGAGGAGGGAAGTTATTGGAGCATTCAACGCGAACGCTATATTCGCGAGGAAATCATTGAGTACTATCATCAACATAAGAGAGTTTTTCTTTGAGTATGAGTAAAGAAGCTGCTATTCAGGAAATTCAGGTTCTTCGTAAAGATTTAGGTGATCATAATTTTTCATACTATATTTTAGCTGATCCTATTATTCCGGATGTTGAATATGACAGGTTAATGTTAAGACTAAAAACATTAGAGTCTCTTCATCCGGAGCTGGTTACTTCGGATTCTCCCACTCAACGTGTTGGGATATCTCCAATTGGTGAATTTAAAGAGGTAAGCCATCTTTCGCCTATGCTCTCACTAGATAATGTATTTAATGATGACGAGCTTATTAGTTTTGATCAGCGCTTAAAGGATAGATTAGGACCTCAGGCAGGAAAGCATAAAGATATAGAGTATGTTGCCGAACCAAAATTAGATGGTGTGGCTGTTAATTTGCGGTATGAAAGTGGATCTCTTGTGCTAGCGTCAACTAGAGGCGATGGTAATAGGGGTGAAGATGTTACTCATAATGTGAGAACAATTTCATCAATTCCATTACGTTTGTATGGTGAAAATCTTCCGAGCCTTATCGAGGTGCGTGGCGAGGTTTTTATGCCAAAAAGTGGTTTTTTAAGTTATAACCAGCGTGCTTTGGTACGTGGTGAAAAACTTTTTATGAATCCTCGTAATGCAGCAGCCGGAAGCCTTCG
>DJLG01000164.1:4697-7745 GCA_002434915.1 Proteobacteria bacterium UBA6522 | reverse complement strand
CGGTATTTGTTTAATACGCCAATACAGGGCGTTACAGAAATTGTTGAGCTATCAATAGTTGGAATCGTTTTTCTGCAGATAAGTGATGCTGTAAGAGCCGGTAGGTTAACTAGATCGGATGGGCTCTATCGCCAAATCCTTAAACGCTACAGAGTGTTTGGATATTTCATGGATATTTTATTCAATTTGGCAGGTAGTTTTTTCTTTTTGTGTATTTTATTTGGAGCAGTTCCCCGTTTGATTGAAGCTTATGACAGGGGATATTTTGCAGGTAACGAAGGACTCTTCGTTATGCCGGTATGGCCTATTCGGTTAATACTTGTTGTTGGTTGTATTGTTGTTGCTATGCAATTTCTAGTGCTTGCATGGGACAGCATAAAAAATCTACGTGCTAGTACTTAAGAAATAGAGTTCAAAATGAGATGACCGGATTTGAGATAGGACTGTTTTCAGTATTAGCAATTCTGATTCTGATCTATGCTGGGCTATACATCCCCGTAGCCCTAGGCCTTGTTTCTTTTGTTAGTGTCTGGTTGTTACGTGGAACAATGGAAGCCCCAATCTATTTGTTAACACTAGCTGCTTCTAATAGTTTAGAAGACTATATTTTCGGCGTAATCCCATTATTTGTGCTTATGGGATTGCTAGTAAGTAAATCGGAGCTAGGTCGCGACATATATGAAATTGCAAATCATGGTTTGAGGCGTTTGAAGGGCGGCTTAGGGGTGGCGACAGTTGCTGCTAATGCGGCCTTTGCAGCGATTACTGGAGTTAGTATTGCATCGGCCGCCGTTTTTACAAGGGTATCTGTTCCTGAAATGTTACGGTTCGGGTATAAGCCCCGTTTTGCTGTTGGTGTAGTAGCTGGCAGTTCAGTTTTAGGCATGCTAATTCCTCCAAGCGTAATGCTAATTATTTATGCTCTGATTACCGAGCAATCTGTTGCCGACTTATTCAAGGCGGGAATATTGCCAGGTATCATTTTGTCGGTTAGTTATTCTATTGCCATAGTTTTAATGGCACATTTCACGCCTGCATATGTGGGTGGCGAAAAAACTTTAGTGGAAGACTCAAGCATAAAGAGAGTGTCTTCTAAAGAAATAGCAGTAAAAACAGTACCGATTTTAACTCTTGTTTTACTTGTGTTGGGTGGAATATATGGTGGATTTTTTACCCCCACTGAAGCGGGAGCAGTAGGAGCTTTTGGAGCGCTTTTGATAGCTCTATTGAAGCGTAAATTAGATAAAACCGCATTATGGAATGTGCTCGTAGAGACGGGACATATTACTGCTTCAATCCTTATGCTAATAGTTGCGGCAACTATGTATAGTCGAATGCTTGCATTATCTGGTTTGCCTAATGATTTAGGTGAGTGGATAAGTAATGCTGATATAGGACTGTATGGAATTCTTGCGGTCTACGTTTTGATTCTGATCCTTATGGGAACAATTTTGGATACAACATCTATTATTTTAATTATGGTGCCGCTTTTTTTGCCTATCATGGAACCATTTGGAATTGACCTGATTTGGTTTGGCATTATTACCATAGTTGGAGCAGAGATCGGGTTGCTAACGCCTCCACTAGGTATTGCTTGCTATGTGATAAAAGCAACATTAAGTGATGATGACCGTATCACTTTATTTGATATTTTTGCCGGAGCTTTCCCGTTCGCAGTAATAATGTTTTTTGTTTTGATATTTTTGATAATTTTTCCGGAAATAAGTTTGATGCTTGTTTAGGAAATGTGTGTGATTGTTTTATTTTGATCCATTTTCAGCTGCCTTTATTGTATGTAAAAGCAATTGTTTTCCCCATATAAATAAAGTTTATTGAGATATTAGCATCTCATAAGTACCTTCTACGTTTAGTGCACGCGAAAGGTCAAATTCGACAAGATGGTTATAATCTTCCATGAGTATCGTTTCTACCAGTTCTTCTTTTGTTCTGCCTTGATCAATACCTGCAGAAACAGCTGAAACAAGCTCTTCAAGATATTCTCTTTGTTCGGTCACATCTTCCTTAGTACCAGGGAGCTCATGACCAGGTGAAATAACATCAAAGTCTAGTTCTTCTACTTGTCTAAGGGACTTAACCCAGTCTGTAATAAAGCCACCATGTAGTTGGGTTCTTGGTAGGCGTTTAGGCGTTAAAAAGTCTACCGTGTAAACCACTCTTTCTTCAGGGAAAAGTATGACCGTCATATCATCAGTGTGATTTCTGCCTGTGTAGTGAAGTTCTACCGTCTTACCTCCAAGCATAATTTTTGCATGTTCTGAGTAATAAATATCTGGTGGAACTTGTGATCCACCAAATTGTCTGTTCCAGCTTTCAGCGCGGCTTAGCCCGCCATTTCCATCTGTGTCAGCTCGAGAAAAATTATTTGCTAAGGCTGTCCCCACAGCCTCCGTTTCTTGAATTAGTCCATCTTGATTTGTATCCCAAAGATTTTCTCGAGGCAAAAGAGGAGCATCTTCCGCCGGGCGAGTAAGGTTTTTTTGCATGTTTTCATGTCCAATGAAAGTTGCAGTATCTGCAAAAGCTTCACCTCCTGTTGCATGATCGTTATGAGCATGACTATAGATTACATACCGAACTGGTAGTCCAGGAAAGCGTTCATCTAACTGTTCCCTTAGCCATGATGATGCGCGAGAATTTGTTGGCTCAACCAGAATTATGCCCTCAGATGTAACAAGGAAAAGCCCAAAGTGACGCTGGCTTCTGTAACGATAGAGATCTCCTGTTGGTGGGTATATCTCAAATTCTGGAAGTCCTTCGCCTGATCCAAAACCCACAATTTGTGCGTTTGTTAGTTGCGTTACGCCACAACTCCAGCCGATTAGAATTGTCAAAGTCATTATTTTCTTTAGCATGGTGTCACCCGTATTTTTTTATGTATAGGATCTTGGATTATTTAGCCCTATAACACTAGCTAATTAATATTACTCTATTACCACCAAAGTTTATTGACACCTGAGTAAAATTGCCAGACGATTAGTGGCTTCGAATAAGCGTGTCTATACTGACAAAAAGACTAATGATTAAGGT
>DJLG01000164.1:0-4312 GCA_002434915.1 Proteobacteria bacterium UBA6522 | reverse complement strand
TCTATAAAGCTGGCGCACAGGAGACCTATCCTCAGGATGTTGTTACGCTGATTACTCACTCAAGCCCAGGTGGTGGCAGTGATGTTTTTTTAAGACAGTTAGCTCGTTACTTAGGTCCAGAACTAGGTGTTGATATTGCTATCGAGAACGTACGTGGTGGTAGTGGCGTCCGTGCTGTTGCAGAGCTCGTTAATTCGCCAGCAGATGGGAGTACCTTTTACGCATACACTCCAACAATCATTTATACATCATTGCTGAGTAATCCAGATTATACATTTCGAGACCTACAGCCTTTAGTTAATGTTTTTTTTGATGAAGATGTTATTTATACAAGTGCATCTGGACCATTTGAAACGTTATCTGATGTGATTGATACGGCACGGGAACGGCGTGGTCGCTGGGGTGCATCAACCCCAGCCTCCCTAGAGAGGCAAGCTCTTGAGCAATTAAAGAGAGCAGCTGACATTGCTCCTGCTATAGTTACTCATGAGGGAGGAGGGGATCTTATGCTAAATGTGCTGAACGGCACTTTAGACATTGGTGTTGGAGAGGCTCAAGAAATACGAAGTCAGTTAGAAGCTAATAGGTTAAGAGTTTTAGCGGTTTTTAGCGCTGAACGTATGCAGGAACTTCCGAGTGTGCCAACCGTCAGCGAGCTTGGTTATGATTTGGTTTTAACAAAGTTTAGGGGTTTGGCTGGACCAAAAGATACGCCTATTGAGATTATCCTAGCCTTGGAAAATGCTATTCAAAGACTCTTGAATGATCCAGGTTACAGGGATATTTATGAAGATGAAATGCTTACTGCTAGGTATATGTCTCATGAAGAATTTTCAGATTTTATAGCGTTATTTTCTGCTAATACGGAAAGCTTTCTTCGAGATACAGGTGTTATTCAGTAACTCACCAATAAGATAGGAAGGAGATTTTGAAAAGAGATCTCATTTGTTCTTTGGTGCTGCTAGTTATTGCGGCAGGCTATTATTTTTTTACAAGTAGTATTGGTACTAGCGCTCTTTCTGACGAAGTTGGTGCTGCCGGTTTACCGACTGTGTATTCAATAGGGCTTGCTGGTGTTGCCCTAGTTTTAGGATTACAGGCCTTACTTCGATGGTTGATAATTGGCTCGCAGGCAAAAACATCAACAGAATCACCTGATTTTTTGCGTATGTTTCTTCGCGCAGGAGGAGTTTTGGCTATTGGTATTGTTTATCTGCTGATCGTCAATATTGTTGGTTATGTTATAGCTTTGTTACTAGTTTTAATGGCTATGCTTTTCTATCTAGGAGAAGGAGTTGGTAGGCAAACCATCTTGGCAGCGTTCATTGGAGCAGGATTTTTTTGGGTTCTATTTGATAGGTTGTTAGGAATCCCAACCCCAGGAATTGGAAGCTTTTAATTATGGAAGCTATTTTCATTGGACTGGACTTATTGACCGGCACCCCATTGATATTTGTTGCAATAGCTGGGGTTGGTTGGGGTATTTTAGGAGGTGCTTTGCCTGGAATATCACCTTCTATTGCTATGGCACTTCTACTTCCTCTTACTTATGGAATGGAGCCCGGCTTGGCAATAGTGCTGTTAGCGGCAACTTATGTTGGTGCTGAGTATGGAGGTTCAATTCCTGCGATTCTTATCAATACCCCTGGGACAAATGCCGCGGCTGCAACTGTACTAGATGGTTATGAACTGCAACGACAGGGGCGCGGCGGAGAAGCCCTTGGAATATCTCTTTATTCTGGTGTTATAGGCGCTTTTTTTGGTCTTGCCATGTTGATGCTTCTAACAAGACCGCTAGCGGAGGTTGCCCTTGCATTTACGCCTATGGCGTACTTTGCGCTTGGTCTTCTTGGTTTGAGCGTTATTGTGTCTCTTTCGGGTGAATCTCTTCTTAAGGGCTTGGCCGCGGCCCTACTTGGACTGATGGTAGCGACTGTTGGGTCCGATCCAATTTCTGGTATGTCTCGTTTTACTTTTGGTCAGCCAGAGCTTCTAGATGGAATCGCGCCTATTTTAATTATGGTAGGGCTTTTTGCTGTAAGTGAGTTGCTAAGACAGGCAAGCATTTCTGTTTGGGAAAAACCAAAAAGTACGGTTATGAATCTCAAGCTTCCTAATGGAAAGATGCGTAAACGTTTATTTAAACCTCAACTTATTGGTTCAATTATTGGAACCATAGAAGGCGTAATGCCAGGTGCTGGAGGGACGATTGCATCTTTCATGTCTTACAACGAAGCTAGGCGGTGGTCTCGCTTTAAATCAGAATTTGGGAATGGTTCACCAGAGGGAATCGCAGCTCCTGAAACAGCAAACAATACTGTTGCTTCGACTGCGCTTGTGCCTGTACTAAGTTTCGGTATTCCTGGATCTAACTCAGCAGCAATACTTCTCGGAGGATTGTTAGTACATGGATTATTGCCTGGTCCAAGACTTTTTGAAGAGAATGGTGACGTTATAATTGGTCTTTATACAGGGCTATTAATCGCGGCCATATCACTGTTAGTTATCGGTATGTTGATACTTCCTGTTTGTCTTTGGCTTGTAAATCGACCTAGAGCTTATTTAATGGCTTTTATCTATGCGCTTATTTTTTCTGGAATCTATTCCATAGATAACAGTCTTTTTGATATCGGTTTGGTATTAGGAGCAGGTGCGGCTGGATTTTTAATGCGCTTGGTAGGGTTTCCGTTCTTACCAGCCGTGTTGGGCGTGGTACTTGGTTATCTTGTTGAATCAAACTATCGCCGGTCGCTAGTACTTTCCGGTGGAGATCATGCAATATTTTTAGAAGATAGGATCTCGTTATCGTTATTGGTTGTAGCTTTATTATTTCTTGTTGGCTCTCTTAGTACACGGGCGTGGTTAACTTACAAGAATTTACAAAAAGAGATTTTAGAGAATAAATCATGAGTAGTTCTCCTGTTGCACAGGTTTTAGCTGAATGGGCGGAATCTGTCAGCGCCAAAAATTTACCAGATGGTGTGGTAAGTGCTTGTGGGGATACCCTCATTGATACTATTGGACTAAGTATTGCCGCTAGAAAAACTGATTATATAGATGCGTTGTGTAAAGCCTGGGTGAGTGATGGTCCATGTACTATATTAGGGAGGGGTCATACATCAGATGCGCCAAGTGCTGCAATGATCAATGGTACTGCTGCTCATGGAGAGGATTTTGATAATACCTTTGAAGGTTGTCCGGTTCATTCTGGAGCAGTAATTGTACCGGCTATATTGGCAGCAGCCGAATCACAAGAGCTTTCTGGTCAACAAGTGTTAAAAGGACTTGCTGTCGGCATTGAGGTGATGTGCCGTCTCGGACTGGTTGTTCAAAAGGGAGTTCATTCGGCAGGTTTTCATCCAACCGGCGTGTTAGGAACGATGGGGGCAACTGCTGCTGTATCTGCTGCTTGTAAGCTTTCTACCAATGCTAATGTAAATGCTGCTGGTATAGCAGGAAGTATGGCTAGCGGAATTATTGAATATCTTGCTGATGGCACATGGACTAAACGTATGCATGCTGGCTGGGCTGCTCAGAATGGTCTGAGAGCTACCGCTATGGCCTATTCTGGGTTTACAGGGCCCAAAACAGTCTATGAAGGTCGTCACGGGTTACTATTTGGGTTTTCTCCATCAGTAGAGCCTAATTTTTCATTATTAACGGATGGATTAGGACAGAACTGGTGTACAGAAAGATTAGCTTTTAAGCCTTATGCTTGTGGAACCATGACTCAACCATTTGTTGATTGTGCAGTGCGACTTTCTCAGAAGGTCTCTGTTGATGATGTGGTATCACTAACCTGTAAAGTAGGCGAGGGTACTGTTCATCGATTATGGGAGCCTTTAGCTGACAAGAGGAATCCAGCTAATCCTTATGCAGCTAAGTTCAGTACACCTTATTGTGTTGCAGTAGGGTTTTTGCGAGGAAGTGCAGGGCTTTCAGAGTTTACGGAAGAAAGTGTTCATGACAGCGCTATAAAAAAGTTAGCCCGTAAAGTGGGATATGAGATAGACCCAAATGATGAGTATCCTAGGAATTATACAGGCAGCATTAGTGCAACTCTAAGGGATGGAAGCGTAGTCGAGGAGTACCAGCCACATTTGCGAGGTGGTGCTCATTCGCCATTAAGTCGAAAAGAGCTTTTAGATAAATGTGCTGCCAATTTAAATTTCGGGGGCCTTGATCCAAGTTTAGTTAAGGTTGTTGAGAATATTGCGGATGATCTACAGGAGTCAGATAGAAAATTCATTCTACCCTCCCTTGTTTAAAAGCAAATTAGCTGAACATTAAAAAATCTTCAGAAAACCTTGTT
>DJLG01000091.1:1323-7919 GCA_002434915.1 Proteobacteria bacterium UBA6522 | reverse complement strand
GAATATTCCGCCACCTGTTGCCTCTACTATCGGCCAGATAGTCGCAAGCAAGACAAAAATATAGTCTGCTTCTGCTGGCTGTGGAAGCCCCTCAGGCAAATAAAGTCTTGAATTAGACTTATAATCAAACGGACTCGATAAAATATGAGTCTGCGCATCTGGAACACCAACTCGACCAAGAAAATGTTCAAACGATGCACCCACAGCAAGCGTGGCAGATGTGAAAACCCAATTTGCTGAATGTGAAGCAATTCGGGAACCAAGCTCAGCACCCACATTTAGCGGCGTCCAATGAACAGCAATGCTACTCCGCGAAGCCTCTACCCATTTCAGACCTTCCCTATCACCTGAAAGAATTTCATTTAGTCTTTCTAAGGAATCCTGGCATCGTTCCACACACTTTTGCAGTCCAGGATTAATGTCTCGTGCATGCTCCAAATGATTGCTGATTTGCTTAAGACGATCTCCCCAATCCTCCAGATCGTCATACATGCTTTGGGGACAATTCTCCCATTGAGTTCGGCCCTCTAGCATTCCAAATTTAGTGCGAGCATTAGACGCAACTTGCATCATGTCATTACAAAGAATCTCTATCTCGCTGGCAGATATTCCGGAAGCACGAAGTTCGGTATTAATATCTCTTGCAAGATACTCTACCTCCCGACTACTCAGTGAAATACCAAAGAATTGCTGTGCTATTTCTGGCAACTGATGAGCCTCATCCACTATGACGGTATCCATCCTCGGAAGCAGCTCACCAAACCCAGCATCTTTAAGCGCTATATCAGCTAGCAATAGGTGATGATTAACTACAACAATATCAGCATCCTGCGCACGTCTTCTCGCCTTCACAAGAAAACAATCTTCAAAAAAATCACACTGACTACCAAGACAATTATTTGAGTTAGAAGTAATGAATGTTCTTAAGGCATTATCAGTGATAGAGGTATTTTCAATTTCTGTTAAATCACCATTTTCGGTAGCTCGTGCCCAGTCCTCAACCTCCATAAGCTTAGTCAATAATTGGCTATCACGTAATTCACTATGCTGCGCATTTTTTAATCGATGCCAACATAAATAATTTGCACGCCCCTTCAGTAAGGCAACATCAACAGGACGTCCTATTGCTGACCCTAAGAGCGGAAGATCGCGGTGATATAGCTGATCCTGAAGTGGTAGTGTCCCTGTAGAAATAACCGCCCGCCGACCGGACATAAGTACAGGCACTAGGTAACCAAAAGTTTTACCTATGCCAGTCCCAGCTTCTAAAGCTAAATTTTTAGGGCGTACAAGGGCATCATGAATTATTTGAGCCATCTCTTCTTGAGCTTCCCGATAGGTGAACCCCGGCAAGTGCTGGGCTAATAAACCATCAGGGCGAAATACATCAGTCATTTCTATCATCCCCACACTATATCCTGCTGCTCAAGCATTGCGAACGACAAATAGAATAAAAAAAGTTGGTTTCATACGCTTAACCTATGGAATCTTTTAGCAAGGTCGCTATACTCCGGCCTTATCAATCATCTACTTTTTATGCAGGGTCTATGACTACTCGATTAAAAGCTCTCAGCAACTGGGTTAACGACATAGCTGAACTCACTAAACCTGATCAAATTCATTGGTGCACGGGAACCTCGGAAGAATATGACACCTTTGTTCAAGAGATGCTTGGAGGGGGAGACCTACTTGAACTTAATCAAGATAATTATCCTGATTGTTATCTTCATCGCTCCGACCCTAAGGATGTAGCTAGGGTGGAACACCTTACATATGTTTGTTCTGAAAACGAGATTGATTCAGGACCAAACAATAATTGGATGCCCCCAACCAAGGCAAAAGAAATGATGATGGGTTTCTTTTCAGGCTGCATGCAAGGCCGCACAATGTATGTCATACCGTATTGCATGGGACCTATGGGTTCATCGTACTCCCGTTATGGGGTTGAGATAACCGATAGCACCTATGTTGCAGCAAATATGTACTTAATGACCAGGATGGGTAATGAGGCTCTATCTAACATAGAAGAAACCGGTAGTTTCATAAAAGGACTCCACTCAATCGGCGAGTTAGATCCAGACAGACGATACATAATGCACTTCCCTGAAGAACTTAGCATTATGAGTTACGGGTCCGGTTATGGTGGTAATGCGTTACTTGGGAAAAAATGTCATGCACTAAGAATTGCAAGCTATCAAGCTCAAACTGAGGGTTGGCTTGCGGAGCACATGTTAATAGTGGGTATTGAAAATCCTGAAGGAGAAATACATTACCTCGCTTGCGCCTTCCCTTCACAGTGCGGCAAAACCAATCTAGCAATGCTTATCCCACCGGAAAGTCATAAAGGATGGAAGGTTTGGACATTAGGTGATGATATAGCCTGGATGCACCTAGACAATGAAGGGCAATTACGAGCAATTAATCCAGAAGCGGGGCTTTTTGGAGTGGTTCCAGGAACCAATCGAAAAACTAACCCCAATGCCTATGATGCGATCAGTAGTAAAACAATTTTCACTAATGTTGCTGTAACTGCTGACAATGAACCATGGTGGGAAGACAAGGAAACTGGACAACCAGTAACCGACTGGCAGGGAAGACCATATACATCAGAAAACGGTGATGCTGCCCACCCTAACTCTCGCTTTACAGTATCCGCACAGAATAACCCAGGCTATTCAAGTCTAGCCGAGGCTGCCGAAGGTGTACCTATAACAGCCCTAGTTTTTGGAGGGCGACGTCGTGGTCTTGCACCTCTGGTATATCAAGCTAAAGACTGGGCGCATGGTGTTTTGGTTGGCGCGAGTGTTGCCTCAGAAACTACTGCTGCTGCGACTGGTGAAGTAGGCATAGTTCGTCGTGACCCTATGGCGATGAAGCCATTCTGTGGCTACAACTTTGCTGACTATTGGGAACACTGGCTTAGCTTTGAAAAGCGGTCAGAAAAACTACCTAAGATATTTCATGTTAATTGGTTTCGTCGGGATAAAAACGATCGTTTTCTATGGCCTGGTTTCGGCGAAAATCTCCGTGTTCTAAGGTGGATAATCGACCGATGCGAAGGCCGGGTTGAAGCAGATTCTCTACCAATAGGATTTCTTCCAAAAGTAGAAAGCATAGATGTTTCAGGCCTAGATGTATCACCAGACGTTCTTGCCCAACTCTTAGCTGTTGATACTAAGGAATGGCATGAAGAAATGTTACAAATAGGTGAATATTTAGAAAGCTATGGGGACCGATTACCAGAAAGGTTAAAAACTGAACACCAAACAATCCTTGAAGCACTCACTTAGGATTGTCGTTTAAAACTTAGTAGCCCCCTATTTTTCAGCTACTACATAGGCTATCCAAGCTAAGTCTGCCTCGCCTGTGTCATCTTCGGAATACTCTCCAGAACCTTCTCCATCCTCGTCTTCATCTTCCCAATATACACGAACCTTTTTGAACCCAACCTCTTCTAATACTTCTCGCAACTCCGGCAATGTCCATATGCGCCATTCGTAACTAAAAGCCTTCTTTAACCTTGAACCATCAGGAAATTTAAAATGTATATGACAAAGAGCATGTCCTGTTACTGGTTCAAATTCTGCTTGGTCCCAAATATAAGTAAATCCATCATGTTTTGTTTTTTCCGTTTGTTCTTCATAGGCTTCTGGTCCACCGTAAACATCCAAGAAAAGCAACCCATCAGAAGCAAGCATTGAATAAGCTTGAGACAAATACTCGCGTAATTTATTACGCTTCCGAAAAATCCAATAACTAAAATTAAAGGCTGCAACGATGTCAACAATTCCAGTTTCAGCCTCCATTACATCTTTGTTGAAGAGCTTAATCCTTGCTTTTTCAGACTCGGATAGGCGCCCTACTCGGTTAATTTTTCCCCACTCTAGAACATTAGAGTCAATATCTACTCCAACTGCCTTGTGTGCGGGATCTGTTCTAACCCATTCGCATGATGCACTTGCAGTACCACAAAAATCTTCACGAAAAGTTACTGCTGGCCTGCCTCTTAACCCCTGAAAAGTTTCAGCAACAAACTCTACTTCCGTCTCAACATTCTGAACAGCCTCTTCATACAGTTCATGGACATCAGCCTGTTCTGCCATCGTAGGCTTATCTTTTTTTGAGCTTACCCCTGCCAAGTCAAGTCTCCTCAATCACAATATTACTGCTATATAAATCAAAGCATTGTAGCCATATCAATCGTTACTTAATAGAAATATATATTGACCAAAAAAACTTACCTGGAAGCTAATTTAAGAGGGGGAACTCGGCTTTGTAGCAATGTCTGATGGAATTCGCATAATAATTCATAGCCTTGCTCACCTCCCGGCAATTCTCCTAAAAAGCAACGCCACGCCTTACTTCCTGGGCATCCCTTATATAGCCCAAATAAAGGTCTAATCATTATGTTCAGTGGAGTACCATCATTTAATTCTCTGCTGATATAAAGCAAATATTTTTCTAAAACATTCTCTCGAAAAACCGGGGGAGAGCCTTCGAAGAGTATTGAGTCTAATCTACCTAGTAAGCAAGGATTGTTATAAGCCTGACGCCCAAGCATTACACCATCTACATGCTTTAGCACCTCAAGAACTTTAGCTTCAGCTTCTAACCCGCCATTAAGGATTATTTCTAAAGAAGGATAATCTTTCTTCAATCTATATACCCGCTCATAATTGAGAGGAGGTATCTCACGGTTCTGTTTTGGACTTAAACCAGCTAATAGTGCCTTACGTGCATGAATCATGACCGTACGACAACCAGCATTCGATATGACGCCAACAAACTCATGTAAAAACTCATAGCTATCAAGGTTATCAATTCCAAGTCTTGTTTTAACGGTAATAGGAATATCTACTATCCGTGCCATAGCTCTAACGCAAGAAGCTACCGTTGCAGGCTCAGCCATCAAAGATGCACCAAACCGCCCCGACTGAACACGGGAACTAGGGCATCCAACATTAAGATTAATCTCATCATATCCCGCCTTAGCACCTAGGTAGGCAGCCTGCGATAATTTTTCTATGTCACTACCACCCAACTGAAGAGCTACGGGGTGCTCAAATGGGTTAAATTTCAAAAGGTCTAGGCGCCCTCCATCTGTAAGTGCAGAAGCTGTAATCATCTCTGTATAGAGCCAGCTATTGGGAGATATGAGTTTCAGGAAATACCGGCAATGACGGTCAGTACGTTCCATCATTGGTGCTACAGAAAGCAAACGATTAAGGTTCAATTGATTAAGACCCTTAAAATGAACAACGAATTGCTGTCATGATCATAGTTAATGTCTAAAAAGTTAGGTTAGGAACAATCATTTTAATTATTGGATGAAAGTCTCATACAAGCTTCTTTATGCTCTTCAGGTGTATTAATGCTTGTCAAAATTCTAGACTTAGAAAGAGGTAGCTTAGTGGTGGGACCAAACTCCAGAACTCGCCTTAAAGAAACATTTTTATCTTTTATATCTTTAATTAGTTCTTGCCGAGCATGTGGCTCATAAACCGCACATACAGGCTCTAATACACCAGAATTATGCAGGTAAGCAGTAGCAAGACTATTTGGTTCTCGCCCCTTCTTAAGATTTTCTAATAAAGCTTTATTGATAAATGGCAGATCAATTGCAACGGCTAGCCAAGCAGATTCTGGAAAGACTTCCCATGCAGAAAGAAGACCAGCTGCAGGACCCTTTACTGAATGCTGATCCACAATAAGAGGTAAGTCACGATAAGGAGTCATCTCCCTCAGTTTAGGGCTTATTGAAATATAAACTGACTCGCACAATTCAGCTAATAACTGCTGAAGCCATAATACCTGTGCAACTCCATGGTATTCGATAGAGCCCTTATCACGCCCCATTCTGGCACTTGACCCACCCGCTAGTACAAGCCCACGAAGGGTCGCCAACTGTTTCAAAGGTTTTGTTTTTTTCAAGCGTTAGCCTTATTTAGGTAAATTTATCCCAAAAAAATGTTCATAGTCTCAAAGTGAGACCTAGATAAAGAGATTTGTATTTACTAATTAAAACAACAACCAGCATATCGAAAATTTACTCATTGCTTTATATAAGCTAGCCTATTTTTTCTAAACCTTTTACGTATTGAACTGCTGTTTTAATCCGTATAAGAGTCTTCTCCTGACCTAAGAGTAAAAGAGTCTGTCCTATCCCGGGAGATGCTGAATCGCCAGTTATTGCAACTCTAAGCGGTTGAGCCACCTTACCCATCTTCAGATTCAATTGTTTTGCTACTTCTTCAACAGCGAACTGAGTAGAATCGACTGTCCACTCGTCTAAATTACCCAGCATCGCCATCAAGCTCTCAAGTATAGGCAGAGCATTGTGCCCCATATGTTTCTTTGCAGCTTTTACAGCATATTGCTTAGGTTCTTGATATACGAAGCGACTCTTATCAACCATTTCTACAAATGTTTGAGCTCTATCACGTTGAATTTCAACAAGTTTCTCAAGTAGCATTAAATCTTTAGTCTCTATGCCATCTACACTGAGAAACCGTTTTAGTTCAAGCACTAAACGTTCAGTAGAAAGCCTTTTTATCCACTGTTGATTTACCCACGTCAGCTTATCAGTATCAAAACTT
>DJLG01000091.1:486-1155 GCA_002434915.1 Proteobacteria bacterium UBA6522 | reverse complement strand
TTGAATTTCAACAAGTTTCTCAAGCAACATTAAATCTTTACTCTCTATGCCATCTATACTGAGAAAACGTTTTAGTTCAAGCGCTAAACGTTCAGTAGAAAGCCTTTTTATCCATTGTTGATTTACCCATGTCAGCTTATCAGTATCAAAACTTGCTGCGGCCTCATTCACATGGTCTAAATCAAAAATTTGGACTAACTCACTAAGATCAAAAATCTCTTGATCACCATGCGACCAACCTAATCTTATTATGTAGCTTAAAAAGGCCTCCGGCAGATAACCAGCTTCCTTATATGCTAAGACACTTACTGCACCATGACGTTTGGATAGCCTAGCCCCATCAGAACCAAGAATCATCGGCACATGAGCATACTCTGGATAAGAAATACCAAGAGCCTCCATAATATTTAGCTGCCGAGGGGTGTTATTAAGATGGTCATCACCTCTCACGACATGTGTGATGCCCATATCACTATCATCAATAACTACAGAGAAATTATAGGTGGGAACACCATCAGAACGTAAAATAACAAGATCATCTAACTCTGAATTTTCATAAATAACCTTGCCACGAATATGATCATTCACGCAAACCTCACCGAGTGTGGGTGTCTTAAAGCGGATTACGGGATTTACACCAGATGATGGCTTAACTCTATTTCTACAGGT
>DJLG01000091.1:0-182 GCA_002434915.1 Proteobacteria bacterium UBA6522 | reverse complement strand
CTTAACTCTATTTCTACAGGTTCCATCATAACGTGGCTTTAAACCTTGCGATCTCTGCTGTTCGCGCATAGCAACTAAGTCTTCCCGACTGCAGTAGCAATTATAAGCTTTGCCCGATTCAACTAAGCTTTTTGCGGTTGTTTGGTATCTATCTAATCGTTCCATTTGAAAAAATGGACCTT
>DJLG01000072.1:11153-14300 GCA_002434915.1 Proteobacteria bacterium UBA6522 | reverse complement strand
GTAGTTCCGACATCCACTGTTTCACCTTCTGAAACCAAAACAGATCCAACCACTCCTTCAACAGGAGAGGGTATTTCTACAGCTGCCTTATCGGTTTCAACATCGGCAAGAATCTCATTTTTAGAGACAATATCGCCTTCTTTTTTGTACCAAACAGCCACCTTTCCTTCGGCGACAGTCTCTCCTAACTGGGGCATTAAGACATTCATAAAATTTAGTCAACTAGATGTTTAATGTTCTGTACGATCTGTTCTGAACTAGGCATAACTGCATCCTCTAGTTCATCTGCAGAAGGTAATGGAATATGTGGTGTTGTAATACGCACAATTGGGCCATCCAGATTCCAGAAAAGCTCTTCTGCTACTATAGAAGCAAGTTCTGCACCCCACCCACACAGCCTAGGATTTTCTTCTACTGTGACTAGTCGGCTCGTCCTAGTTACTGAATCTAGAATAGTCTGAGTATCTAATGGAACTAAAGAACGCACATCCACAACCTCACAGGATATGCCATGTTGATCCTGCAATACCTCTGCTGCTTTAAGCGCGCGTGGAACCATGGCTGCCAGTGCAGCGACCGTCACATCCGTCCCAGCACGAGCGATCTTTGCAACACCTAACGATTCAACATGCTCACCATCTGGAACTTCACCCTTAAGAGCGTAGAGCGATTTTTGTTCAAAAAACATAACAGGATCAGGGTCTCTGATCGATGCTGCCAATAATCCCATAACATCTGCTGAATTTGATGGAGCAATAACCTTTAAACCAGGAATAGCCATTGCCCAATTTTCTATACTCTGTGAATGCTGTGCACCAAAACGACTCCCACCCCCATTTGCGCTACGAAGCACTAATGGAAAACTACACTGCCCATCCGTCATATAACGTGTTTTTGCTATCTGATTAGCGACTAAGTCCCAGCATACGGCAAAAAAATCTGAGAACATTATCTCTGCAATCGGTTTAAGCCCTGTCATTGAGGCTCCCATTGCAGCACCAATAATTGCTTGCTCTGAGATCGGAGTATCTTTAACTCGCTCGGGTCCAAACTCGTCTAAAAGCCCTGCGGTTGTCTTAAATACGCCCCCAGCTGCTGCAACATCCTCACCGAGAAACACTACATTTGTATCTAGGCGCATCTCTTGTGCAATAGCTGCGCCTACCGCTTCACGATAGGTTAATTCCGCCATGACGCACCCCCATCTGCCCAAACATCAATGAAAGCAATATCGGTTGATGGAGAAGGACTATTACGGGCTTCTTCTGTTGCTAACTCAACCATCTCATCCGTTTCTGACTCTATTTCTTTTAATTGAGACTCTTCTATTCCTAATCCTACTAGTCTCTCGCGATACATAGGTATAGGGTCTTTATCAAGCCAGGCCTGTAACTCATCATCTGGACGATACTTACCGGGATCGGCACGGGAATGCCCGCCATGGCGATAAGTTTTAGCCTCAATAAGACTTGGACCACCACCATCCCTAGCCTTGGCATAAGCAGTGCTAGCTGCCTCATACACCACATCAGCATCATTACCATCAATTACTATTGGTTCAAGACCATAAGCCTCTGCACGATCTGCAGCTGGATGTTCCACTGCAGTAACATCCTGTATAGCTGTATATTCCATGTAGAGGTTGTTCTCACAGACAAAAATTACAGGCAGTTTCCAGATTACAGCAAAATTCAACGCTTCATGAAAAGCACCAATATTCGTGGTGCCATCACCAAAAAAACAAACTGAAACTTGTTTGGTACCGCGATATTGTGCAGACCAAGCCGCACCAGCGGCCACTGGCAAGTGAGCTCCAATAATGGCATAAGAGCCCATTGCTCCGTGTTCAACGCTAGTAAGATGCATTGATCCACCCTTACCTCGTAATAGCCCACACTCTCGGCCCATGAGCTCTCCTAGAATAGATACCATGGAGACACCACGCACATAAGTGTGGTTATGCCCACGATAAGTACAGAAAGTGTAGTCATCTGGTCTCATTGCAGTACCGAACCCAGATGCTACAGCCTCCTGCCCAAGGGCCAGATGACTCGTCCCTTTCACAAGGTTTTGCATGAAAAGATCGTAAGCTCGCTGCTCTAGAACCCGACATTCATACATAGTCCTATACAGACGCAAGCGTGTTTCTATTGCGATTTCAGCCCCTCCCTTCAAGATGCCGGGGGGTTCGTCCTTAACCGACTTGTTAACATCCTTTTTTTTCTTACTCACAGGGAAAAATAGTCCTTTATTTTCAGAGTAATACACATGCCATTTAGGGTATTTTATCTAATATTAGAGCTACGCTCTACTCAAAAGATAAGCCATTGGCAGGCCTTTGAGATAACAAGTTAATTCTATCAGCTAAAAGAGGTTCATAAAAACTAAAATGAATCTTTAATACTTAAATTAATTATCCATTAGACACTAATAGAAAGTTCAAGAATCAGGTTAAATATGACTCGCTAATCATCAACCTACTTCTCGCAAACAACTAATAGAATCAAACTTTCAGGTATCTTTTCGTAATATTTCTGACATATGATCTGTTGGTAAATCTTCGGTCAACTTAGATACCAGATAAGTAATCATCACAGCAAATAAACCTGCTAAAGTTGCAGCTGAATAAGGACTTGTCGCATAAAAATCAAACCATATACCAAAATTTTCTAACGTTGTATTTTCTAACCAACTACCAGAAATCAGGCCGCCATGGATAAAAATAAACAGAATTGCTCCAGTCCAAAATCCATAAATTGCCCCTGCCCGAGTAACACCTAGCCAGACCGAACCAAGCACAAGAGGACCTGCAAGCGCTGCAGCAAAACCTCCAATACCTACCCAGACAAGCAAAACCACATTCATATCAATGACAAACCAGGCAAGTCCGGCCGAACCCAGAAGTGTGAGCACTGTAATAAATCGACTAATAATAAGTACATTCTTATCAAGCACAGTGTTGCTTAAATGACTATGCCAACGCGGCGCGATACTACGCCGATAAACATCATTAGCAAAAACTTGTGACGTTGAAATAACTAACCCATCCGCGGTAGACATTATCGCCGCCAAAATACCTACTCCTAAAAGAGCTGCAAGCCATGTTGGAAATATTTCAAGAAACAATGCTGGTAGTGCCGTATTAGC
>DJLG01000072.1:2847-10768 GCA_002434915.1 Proteobacteria bacterium UBA6522 | reverse complement strand
GCTCCACCTAAGGTAATGGCAGGTAAAATTAAACCAAATACAAATGCCATTACCAAAAATCGCATACGAGCTTTTTCATTTTTAAGTGCCCAGATTTTATTGCCAATATGGGGTAATAAGCCAAGTGGAATATGTGCAATGGTAAGGCTTATAAAAGCCCAGACAGACGCTGTTATTGCGGCGCCTGAATTAAAAGGACTAACCAACTGAACGTCCTGTACTCGAAGATTTTCTAGTAGCGACTGAAGCCCTCCATTACCTACCCCTAAAAAAAACATTACTAGAATGGCTAATGCTAAAAAGACCATTAAGAGGCCCTGTAGACCATCTGTCAAAATATCGGCATGGGCCCCTCCAAAAGTTACATAACCTAGCAATACAGTAGTAGTAATACCCAATGCCCATCCTTGAGAAAGACCAAGCATCATCTCAAACATCACTAACCCAGCTACAAGTTGCCCGGCTAGATAAAACAAAAGAATTAGGGAAAAAAACGCTGCCGAAAGACGTAATGCCTCTGATCTGTATCTTTCTCCAAGATACTCTGGTATAGATCTTACGCCTGCAAAATTTCCATACCGTGCAATAGTGCGCTGACAAATTAATATTCCCGTATAAATACCAAGCGGATAAAGGAATGCGATCCATAAAGTAGATAGGCCATAATTATAAGTAAGCCCAGGAAGGCCTAGGAATGTAGCCCCACTTGCCGCTGTAGATGCAAAAGCTAAGGCAAGAACTAGAGGTCCATAACCTGCACGAGCTGTTGCATAATCATCTGCACCAGAGACTCGTTTACTTCCGATGTATCCGAATCCCACCATGACAATGATGTATAGAACAAGAAATAGTCTAGACCATTCATATAAGCTCATTTTTGACTCATACAGGATAATCTTTTAGCTGCAAACATTTTTCTAACTTTTAGTTAAGGTGTTTTGGAACTTAAATACATAATCTAAGATAACAACTAAGATATACTTGCCAATATATTTCTGAACAATCTTTTGATATCGACATATTAAATAGCTGGCTTTAGATGTCCAGAAAACAAAAATCAAAATCATCAAGTCACTTATAACCAACCTTAGATTAGGAGTAAAAATTGATAAATGCAGCTATTGTGGGTTTAGGTTGGTGGGGACAAACACTCGTCGAATCCGTAGCTAATAGCAGTCAAAAAATTCGTTTTTCCACTGCTGTCTCTCGTTCAGCTTCTCAAAAAGCTAAAGATTTCTCACAATTTCACAAAATGAATTTAGTACAGAATTTTGATGCCGTTCTTGCTGATCCAAATATTGATGCTGTAGTGCTTGCCACCCCCCACTCTCTCCATGCAAAAGAAGTCATTGAAGCAGCTGAAGCAGGTAAACATGTTTTTTGTGAAAAACCATTCGCTCTTAGCAAAGCCGAAGCTGAAAGCGCAGTGTCTGCAACCCAGAAAGCTGGGGTGACTCTTGGTCTTGGCTATAACCGCAGGCTTCATCCAGAAATGATAAAATTACGAGAACGCATTCACTCAGGTGATCTAGGCGTTATTCTCCATTGTGAAGCTAACATGACATTTCCTAATGCTTTATTCCTTTCGAATGATGCATGGAGAGCAAGTAAAGAAGAAACTCCCTGCGGGGGATTAACGCCAATGGGGGTCCATGCTATAGATGGAATGATTGACCTATGCGGTGAAATTGATGAGGTTTATTGCCAAAGTTTTAAACGTGCAGTGGAAGTAGATGCCGATGATACAACGTCCATGTTGTTTAGAATGAAAGAAGGTATGTCTGGTTATTTAAGCACTATGACAGCTACTGGTGGTGGATTTAGTTTTCAGGTTTTCGGATCAAAAGGGCATATAAGGCTTGAAGGCATGACTCATATAGCGGGTGCCCCTTCCGAGGAACGACGAAAAAAATGTTTTGGTAATTGTTACTTTAAGCCTGTTAAAGGTTCACTGGAACACTGGGAGGCGGAGGAAACTGATATTGTTAAAGCCATACTAGAACATTTTTCAGATGCAGTTAGTGGGACTCAACCGTTCATGATCCCAGTTAGCGAAATGATTCATGGGGCTGCAGTAACCGAATCGGTAGTAAAATCTGCAAAATCCCATCAAGTAGAAAAAGTTTACTAAAACAGAAAATGCTGATTAGCATTTTCACACGATAAATTAAGGAGATCAGGTCGTGAGAGAAGGCACACATGGAATGGCGCAGGTTGACTATGAGCAACGGATGGACATGGACCGTATGCGAGAGTATCGCGTCTCCAGAATAAAAAAATATATGGATGAGTTTGATGTGGAATGTTTGCTCCTATTCGAAACAGGCAATAAAAGATATTCAACCTCCACTGCTGTTGCTTCACCAGAAGTAGACAACATGGGTCGATATGCCATCATTCCAAGAAATGGTAAACCACATATTTTTGGCTTTGGCTCAGAAGTTGCTGCTGAGAAACTCTATTGCCCATGGGTTGCTGATACTACATTTCCTGCACACGGCACAATGCATGGTGCATTACCTATGGCGTGGAAATGTTATGAGGGTTTCCTTAAAGACCTAGACATGGTCCTCGACAATCATGGTTTGGATAAAAAGAAAATTAGAATTGGTATCGATATTGTTGAATCTCAGATTATCCTAGCGATGCTGGAGAAGGGGTACAACATAACGGATGGTCAAGGTGTAATGCAGTACGCTAGGGCCATAAAAAATGAAGATGAAATCATGTGCCTAAAGCATGGAGCAGCAATTGTTGACGGTGCATTTCATAAAATAGCTCAAACCATTGCACCAGGAATGAAGGAAAATGATCTTCAGGCTGTTGCCGCACATGAGATGCATAGGTTAGGCGCACAGTGGGTTCATAACGTTCAGGTAACCTCCGGGAACCGAACCCACCCCCATCCTCACCTTAGTTCTGACCGGCTTATTCAACCAGGAGATATGATATTCATGGATATAGTCTGTCTGTACAACGGTTATCACACATGCGTTTACCGTTGTTTCTGCTGCGGCAAACCTACTCAGAAGCAGAAAGACATACATCAACGTTGCCTGGAATATCAGCTTGCTGGCATCGAAGCTACCAAACCAGGTCTTACAAGTGCTGATATTGCGACCGTTTGGCCAGATGCTAAAAAGATGGGCGCAAAAAATGAAATGGAAATCTTTGGCCTTCAATATGGCCATGGGATTGGAGTTGGTCTCTGGGAGTTTCCAATAATTTCTCGTGCATATAGCATCGATCATCCAGTAGAAATCGAGCCTGGTATGGTTTTTGCTCTTGAAACATACGCAGGAGTTGGATACGACGGGGTACGACTTGAAGACGAGGTCGTTGTAACTGAAACAGGTGTTGAGGTCATCACTAAATTCCCAACCGATGAATTGTATGGTTGTGGGATGAACTACTAGATATAACTCTATGACTAAACTAAAAATTGCCCTCATTCCAGGCGATGGAATTGGAATGGAAGTTATGCCGATAGGAGTTCGAGCTCTTGAAGCTGCGGGCAGTAAACACGGCATTGATTTTCAATGGAAAGAGTTTGACTGGTCCTGTGAAAGGTACCTAGAAACAGGCGCTATGATGCCTGAGGATGGAATAGAACAGCTTCGTAAGTTTGATGCAATTTATCTTGGAGCTGTTGGATTTCCTACGGTTGCTGATCATGTTTCACTCTGGGGCCTTTTAATTCCTATCCGAAGGGAATTTGATCAGTATGTAAACCTGAGGCCCGTAAGGTTGTTTGAAGGTGTTCCCTGTCCTCTTGCAGGTAAAGTAGCTGGTGATATTGATTTCTATGTAGTGAGAGAAAACGTAGAAGGCGAGTATTCTGCTATTGGGGGAATTCAATATGAAGGAACAGAAAACGAGGTTGTAATTCAACAAAACGTTTTCACTCGACGTGGAGTAGATCGAGTACAAAAATATGCTTATGAACTCGCTAACTCTCGGCCTGCGAAACACCTAACATCTGCAACAAAATCTAATGGCATTATCCACTCGATGCCCTATTGGGATTCGCGACTAAAAGAAATGGGCAAAAATTATCCTGATGTCACAGTGGATCAATTTCATATAGATATTCTTACAGCAAATTTTGTACGAATGCCTGAGCACTTTGATACTGTGGTGGGAAGTAATCTTTTTGGCGATATACTCTCTGATCTAGGGCCTGCATGCACTGGCACTATAGCCATAGCTCCCTCTGCAAATATGAATCCTGAAAAAGAACATCCTTCTATGTTTGAGCCTGTACACGGCTCTGCACCAGATATTGCTGGCCAGGGAATTGCAAATCCTATTGGAACAATTTGGGCAGGTGCCATGATGCTACAGCACCTAGGACACCAGGAAGCGCATGATGACATTATGACGGCAGTTGAAAATGTTTTACGAGAAGGAAAGTGTCTAACTAGAGATATGGGCGGCCATGCTAATACCGAAGAACTTGGAAATGCGATAGAAAAAGCAATTTAACAGGGCTGGTTGATATTGCACATGAAGAGATTATTTTTAGCGATAGCGACGACTGCACTACTTAATCCATTACAGGGGTTCGGACAGTCTAGCGAACACCCAGATATACTCTTCATATCTATTGACGACCTGAATGATTGGGTTGGACCGCTTTCTGGGCATCCTCAAGCCCAAACTCCAAATATGGACCGATTGGCAGACCAGGGTATCGTTTTTACTAATGCCAGATCACCAGCTGTTCTGTGTAATCCATCTCGTACTGCCCTGATGACCGGAATTCATCCATCAAACTCCGGTGTTTATATGAATCAGCCAGACTGGCGTACTCTGGAGCAGTATCGAAATATTCAAACTATCCCACGGTATTTTCGTGATGCAGGGTATCAGACAGTTGGAGCCGGAAAACTTTTTCATAGCTCAACATACAATACTCCAGCATACTTTGGCTTCAACGATACTAATGCCTGGGACTTTTACTATCCTTCCCTTGAGCGCCAGATCCCGGATGAAATTCGACCTCATGATAGACCTGCTAACGGCAATCCTATTTCTCAAAATTTTGATTGGGGGGCTGTTGCAGCAGATGATCGGGCTATGGGTGATGGACAAGTTACAGCATGGTCTATAGATAAAATACTTGAACCTAGTCCAAACCCAAAATTCAATGCGGTAGGTATCTATCGACCCCACCTTCCATGGTACTTGCCTCAAAAATACTTTGATATGTATCCATTAGATCAAATTGAGCTTCCACCATTTTTGGAAAGTGATCTTGATGATTTATCAGATTATGCAAAACAGTTAGAAGCCCAATCTATTATTTCTATGCCTCCCATGAAAATGCATGATTGGATAATAGAAGCAGGACTTTGGCGAGAAGGTGTTCGTGCTTATCTCGCCAGCATTAGTTTTGCAGATACGATGTTAGGTCATATACTCGATGCACTCGAACAAAGCGGCCGCCAAAATAACACCATAATAATCTTATGGTCAGATCATGGATTTCACTTAGGAGAAAAACACCGTTGGCGCAAGCATACTCTCTGGAATGAGTCCACGCGGGTTCCGCTGATTATAGTCGCTCCTGGTATCACCCAGCCCGGTTCTCGTTCCAACGTTACTGTTTCTCTTATGGATATTTATCCAACGCTTACAGAACTTTCCGGGCTTGAAACACCTAATCATGTTGAGGGGGAAAGCTTAGTGCCTATCCTCCAAAACCCAGAGTTGGAATGGGATCGCTCAGTCATCACTACCCATGGCTATCGCAACCATGCTGTTACCCAAGGCAACTATCGCTATATTCGTTACTCTGATGGCTCAGACGAATTCTATGATCTGGAAATAGACCCAAACGAGTGGTTTAACCTAACAGAAGAACCAGAAATCAAAGCTATAAAAGACTTACTCATTTCTGAATTGCCCAAAAATGATGCTCCGGACGCCCGTGGAGGAAATAGTCCAGGCAATTAGCTGGGTTTTTCAGGAATAAGCTACCCCGTCTCTACTGGATTAACATGTCATACATTCCCTGAACATTTTGGACTCGATGTCCATCATAGTTGATCCAGTCGGAATACGGCTCCATTAAAATAGATGCCTGCATTTCTTCTAATGATTGACCCTCAGCAATAGCCTCAGCTACCTGTTCTCTCATTTCCTCAAGATAATGTCTGAAAGCAGTGACATCAGATTTATCACCTACAATCCCATGACCACCAGAGGCTACCTCATAATCTAGCTGTTCAGCCATACGAATTGCATTAAGCCAAGAGTCAAGCATTCCACTGCCTTGGGTCATGCGATTACTGACAAATAAGGTTCTAAATGGAACTCTGCCTAAACTAATCCAATCCACCACAAAAATCGCACCAGGATCATCAAACCTAATGATGCTCATATCATCAGTGTGAGACATATTTCCAGTGTAGATAAGTTCTACACTCTTACCACCTAAAGTAACTGTCAAACGATCTCTGTATGTTAAACCGGGAGCTACGACGTCTTTGAGGGCTCCACGAGTTGCCTCTGCTCCATTGATTACGCCATTACTGTCTTGATCAAATAAAGAAAATTGAGCGCCATAAAAACCACTCGCTTCAGATTGCTCTAGCTGACCATTACCATTCGAATCCATCCCTGCGGCATCTGCTGGTAAAGCAGTATCCGCTGAAGGCATGGCGAGTTGGCCAAGCATATTTTCATGGCCTACAAATTGAGCCGTTTCTTCAAAAACGCTCCCGCCACTTGCATGATCCCAGTGATGATGGCTGTAGAGAACATATCTCACTGGCATACCAAAACGATTATCTAGTTCTGTTTTCAACCACATAGAAAAGTCAGTATTAATAGGATCAGATAGAATAATTCCTTCATCTGTAACTAGAAAAACAGTGTAATGTCCACCGTTCTGAGCACGATAAAGATCCTCCCCTATTTCTACGATAGAACGTTCTGGTTCTTCTTGAGCACCAGCGCAAGCTGCTAAAATAAATGCGGTTATAAGACAAAAGAACCGTCTAAAACAAAGCCCTGAAAAATAATATGTTTTCATTGTTAATTCCCCCGAACGAACGTTCTTACTATTTACATCAGTATACTATGAGGAATAAAAATTAATTCAACTGGATATAATTCAATGGGTCAGGTGATTCAAAAAATCTTCTTTTTCAGCATAGTATTATTACAACTATCTGTGCTTACCGTTAGCCATGCACAATTTGGCACTGGAACACCTGCTGAAATAAGCCCCTTGGAAAATGGTCCGCCCCCTATACGAGATCTATCGGGTGTTTGGACGCGGCTTAGACCAGAAGGCGAGTTCTACAGCAACTCGACTTGGACTCCTAATCCACCTGAAGTAACCTCCTGGGGACAGGAAAAATTCTCAGAATCACGAAATTCAAATGCTGGCGGGTATTCTCTTTCAGATACAAATGATCCTGTACTGACTCGCTGCTATCCCCCTGGTGTACCGCGAGTCTATTTTCACCCATATCCATTTGAAATTGTCTATACGGATAGACAGATGATTATTCTTTACGAATATGATCATACTATAAGACGAGTTTTCACAGATGGTCGTGAACATCCTGAGGACCCGATTCCTCTCTGGCTAGGTCATTCTATTGGTCAATGGGACAATGACACTACCTTTACAATTACAACAGTGGGAATCGATGAAAGAACCTGGATCGATAGGTCTGGTTATCAACATAGTGATCAATTAACTGTAACTGAAATTTTTCGCCGTATAGATAATATGAACTTAGAAGTAGAGATCATAATGGAGGATCCTATCGCACTATCGGAGCCTTGGGTTGCTGAAATACTCTACTACCGTTTAGCACCTGCACATTGGGAACTTAGTGAAATAAGTTGCTCAGGTGATTATTTAGATTTCAGTCAGTTTGAAAACTTTTTAGAAACTGATAAT
>DJLG01000072.1:0-2465 GCA_002434915.1 Proteobacteria bacterium UBA6522 | reverse complement strand
AGAAAAAACAAACATAAAAGATGCTTAAAAATCTGCTATTGATTGAATAATTTCTAGAAACGAAAGGTTCGGCTGTATTTAATACTGAACTCTGCTGCACGCGACTCTAATCTTCGAAAGGCAGCTAAAGCAGCGGATTCATGATTCCAGACAATGTAAAGATCCTCCCCTGCTTCTGGGTGCCATCTCAACCGGCTATTTATTCCTGCCGTATCTGAAACATTGTCATACTGGATTATATTCATCCATGACCACCTAGCATTAAACGCTAAATTTGCTCGTGCTTGAATCACACGTGTAGAAAAGTCTCCCACAGGCAATGAAATATCATTGTATTGATAACCAACCCCTAAAAACCACCGACTACTAGGCCGCCAGTCTAAAGCACCCTCTATGACAGAGCGATCACCATTAAAAAAATCACCCGTGCCAAGCAGAAATGTTGGAGATAAAGTCCGTTCCGGTGCACCCTCAAACTCAAGCTCATAACTTTTATATTCATAACTTCCAGTCGGGAGAAAAATACCTTCTGATATCTCAAATGGTTCCAACAAAACTTCCGTCTGATCTCTGAACATTGTGCTATATGTATCACCACTATTATTTTCTATACGAAGCGGCCTATAAAAAAGATTTTGAGACTCTAGACTACCGTTTTTATCATGATGGTATTGCTCAAACGCGGCAAAAGTCATGATGGTCCTAATCCATGGATGCCCAACTGGGCGGTGCCTATAACCAGCCCAAACCCTCTTACGCTCAAAACCTGAACGATTAACAAAACCAAGTGCAGGATTAAAGTTTTTTTCAATAACCTCATATTCAAAACGAGAAAACAAACCCTCACTTGATGGAAGTTCAAACTCCATTCCCCAAGAAGATTGATCGACTGTTACTCCATAACTATCAGACTCTTGGTACCAAGCAGCAGCCTGAACTGAACGTCCTGATAATAATTTAGTATTGCGATAACGAAAATCCACACCTGCCATTGAATTATTAAGATTAGAGCGTGGGTCCCCTTCAGTAAAAATCGCTCCAACAGTCGATTCTTCAAAAATATTTGCTGATATTCGACCTACAAACAGATCTGTCTCAGCTACAAACTCATCTTTGCCTTGGTAACCTGCTTGCTCTACAGCGAGCAATCCAATATTCAAAGGGCCTGCACGACCAGTAATTTTACCGCCTATATTTAAATCTACTGGATTACCTGCATCACTCAAACCAATGCGGCGTGAGAAAAAGGGAATTCCACTCCTACCCATACCACCGAAGTTTCTCTGAACCGGTCCAAAATCAAAAATATCACTATCCTGAAGAAAAAAATCACGTTTTTCTGGAAAGAACAAGGAAAAACGAGTGAGATTTACCTGCCTGTCATCTACTTCTGTAGCAGAAAAGTCCGTATTTAGAGTAAGTACGCCAGTGAGTGATGGCGTAAAGTTATAGAAAACATCCAATGCTGGATCTATCGCATTATCATCTAGTACCGTCACATAATCTCGATTAGTTGCCATACTGATCGTCGGCACAATATCTAAACCCTTACCCTGTTGTATGCCAGAAAAACCTCTCAGAATTCCTGTAACGCCAGGATTGATGGCCCTATCAAAAGATGTCCATGCGATCTTTTCAGTTTTGCGGGGTATTCCCCTACCAATAGTAAATCCCCACTCTGAACTTTCAGGATTAAAATTCAGCGTCTTAAATGGAATTACAATTTCACTAGTCCAGCCTTGATCATCAACAACAGACTCGGCATACCAGATACCATCCCAATCCGGATTAACTCGAATCGGACCTTCAAAAACCCCGTCATACCTTACTCCATTAGGATTAACTTGAAATTTATATCCCGACCTCATGTTATTAAAGGGATCAATGATCAACTCAACACGATCATCAGCCTCAACTGATTGACCTTGAATCAGTTGACGAGCTGCAATACCACTAGGATTGTTATCAAAAAGACGTGCGCCAATATAAAGATTCTCATCATCATAGAGAAGATAAAACTCAGAGTGTTCCGAAGGCTCGCCATGATCAATAGGGTCATATTGATGTAAATCATCTATAACCAGGGCATTACCCCAAACAGGCTCATGTAGTCTTCCATCAAGTGTTGGTGGGGTAGATGTCCTAACAATCGTAGCGCTCTTTCGACTCTCTTGACTTATAGCATCATGAGAAAAAAGCCCAATAGCTAAGCATAAAGTAAAAAAAACACTTGCAAATAAAAATATTTGAAAAATATATTTTTGTATCGGCACAGCCATCTTCATCCCTGTGATCTCTTGCCAAACTACCGCCCAACTTTAAGAGCAATAATCAACTCTAAGTTGATAAATTATCGAAAAAGCCCATCAAATCTCGATGAATTCCTTTTACCGGAAAATTTTTCAACAGGCAGGATTTAAACAGACAATACACTGAGATGAAACAAGGTTTTCTGAAGATTTTTT
>DJLG01000008.1 GCA_002434915.1 Proteobacteria bacterium UBA6522 | reverse complement strand
AGTGCAGCCTTGGCGCCATCATCAACAGTAATAATGCCTCTGGGCTTGAGCGTTCCAGCAATCCATTGCTTTCGAGACGTTTGCGGATTGGAACTTGGCAAAAACCACGTACCCCTAGCTCCATTCCGAAGCGCTTGTATCGGGCGTTCCACACGTCCAGAGGTGATCAACATACGGCACCCTGCTCCCATAGCAATCCGAGCTGCATCGATTTTAGTGCGCATACCGCCAGATGCATGGCTTGACCTTGGACCCCCCGCCATTTCCCAATGCTCATCACTAAGCTCAGTTACTTCAGTAATATGATTACTATTATTGTCAATGCTCGGATCAGCCGTATAAAGACCATCAATATCCGAGAGTAAAATCAAACAATCTGCACTTATCATCTGAGCAACCCGAGCTGCGAGACGATCATTATCCCCATAACGAATCTCCTGAGTTGCAACAGTGTCATTCTCATTCACCACTGGCACTGCACCATTCTGTAATAACGTAAGAAGGGTATTCGATGCATTCAAATATCTTCTCCGATTCTCACTATCATCTAAAGTAAGAAGAATCTGGGCTGCAGAAATTCCATGGGCGCCAAGCACTTCCTGATATGCATGAGCTAGCTGAATCTGACCTACTGCAGCAGAGGCCTGACTGTCCTCTAATCGAGCATGGTTTGGGTCAATACCTAGTTGTCTGGCTCCTAAAGCTATCGCCCCAGAGGAAACAATAATTATTTCCTTGCCTGCCTCACGCATATCGACAATATCAGCACACAGAGACTCAAGCCATTGATGCCTTAAGACACCCAGCTCCTGATCTACAAATAAAGCCGATCCAATCTTGAGTACGACCCGTCTTGCCTGCATAAGACGTTCAGAGTTAACCGTAGAGAAATTCACTATTTATCCTCGGAAGATCACGTCTAGTCAGGTGTAAGTAATGGAGCACCACGGGCTACCGCCATAGCGCCACTACGAACAACTGTAAGTATTTCAACTCTTGCTGGAAGTTCTGAAACGAACTGGTCTATATCTCCACTACCGCCAAGCAACTCAACAGTAAAGTATCCTGCATGGTCATCCAATATGCGGCTCCCAAACTTGCTTACTAAGTTCATAAGCTCATCTTTATCATCAGGGTCTATTTGAAGCTTAAATAGAACTAATTCGCGCTCAATATGATCGCCCTTGGTCATATTTATAATATTTACCACGTCCACAAGTTTTGCTAACTGCTTAGTTATTTGATCTATGACCTCATCCGACCCTGTAGTAACCAAAGTCAACCGAGACACAGTCTCATCATGTGTTGGCGCAACACTCAGGCTCTCAATGTTGTAGCCACGTGATGAAAACAAATTAGCTACCCGCGCCAAAGCGCCGGCTTCATTCTGCAAAAGTATTGAAATAATATGTCGCACTGTGTACGTCCATTTTCTATAGTACGGCCCAGGTATTTATGTGGGAATGTTGGCGTAGAACCACAGCTATTGCAATGCAAAAACTTTTAATAAACACTCGGGGCGGTAACTGGAATATCTAAATTATGATTACTCAGCCCGAAAGCCAACTAAATCAGCCGCATCCACTATCCGGCACCAAGATGAATGGTGCAGAAATGGTCGTGCAGGTCCTTGCTGATCAAGGCGTAGACACAGTTTTTGGATATAGCGGGGGCGCTATACTTCCAACATTCGATGCCGTTTTCAGATATAACGAAGAAAACGCGCCTGAGGGTAAAGATGCAATATCCTTGATTGTTCCAGCTAACGAACAGGGCGCATGCTTTATGGCCTCCGGCTATGCGCGCGCAACAGGCAAAGTTGGCGCTGTCATAGTGACATCTGGTCCAGGCGCCACAAATTGTGTAACACCAGTTCGTGATTGCATGGCAGATTCCATTCCTATTGTTGTAGTGTGTGGTCAGGTTGCCACTTCCTCCATCGGTACTGATGCATTTCAGGAAGCTCCTGTCAGCGGCATTATGGGTTCCGTCGCAAAACATGTTTTCCTGGTCACAGACCCGACAAGACTAGAAATGACTATGCGTTCAGCCATGGAAATTGCCCAGTCTGGACGCCCAGGGCCCGTGGTTATAGATATTCCAAAAGATGTTCAAAACTGGGAAGGCTCTTATCTCGGAGAGGGGCTCCTCTCAATTCCAGGATATAACCATCGAATTCAAGCTACCCGTAATAACATAATGACCGAAGAAAAGTGTAAGGAGTTTTTCTCTTTTCTAGCTAAAAGCGAACGTCCACTGATCTACGCTGGAGGAGGAGTAATCAATGCGGAAGCATCAGATGCTATGCGAGCGTTTTCCCTTGCCTTCAAAATCCCAGTAGTCACAACACTTATGGGTCTTGGTAGTTTCGACACTACACATCCTCTGGCTTTGCATATGTTAGGCATGCATGGTGCAGCATATGCAAATTATGCTGTGGATGATTGCGATCTATTGATTGCCTTTGGTGGACGTTTCGATGATCGTGTGGCCGGCGACCCTCCAAAATTTGCAGGTAGTGCGAAGCACATCTTACATTTCGATATTGACCCATCAGAGATTAACAAGGTTAAAACTGCCGATTGGAACTATGTAGGACTAATGGCCCCTGCTCTGGACGAGCTTACAAATTATGGTAAACGGCAAAAATTCACTAAAAACCTTGAAACATGGCATAACGATATTCAAGATTTAAAGCAGACCTATGCGCTAAATTATGATCGGGATAGCGAGCTTATTCAGCCCAACTACATTATTGAAACAATCAATAAAATTACCCAAGGAAACGCCATTATTTCAACCGGTGTGGGGCAACATCAAATGTGGGCTGCACAATATTTTGATTTTTGTGAGCCTAGGTTATGGATGACATCAGGCAGTATGGGAACCATGGGATTTGGCTTGCCTGCCGCTATAGGAGCACAATTCGGTCAACCAGATAAACTAGTTATTGATGTCGATGGTGATGCCAGTATTCGTATGAATCTTGGCGAATTAGAAACCGTCACAACCTATGAACTCCCCATTAAGGTGCTTGTATTAAATAACTATGGCGATGGCATGGTAATGCAGTGGCAGCGACTATTCTTTAAAGGTAGGCTTTCCGCAAGTGATAAATCATTGCGAAAGAAAGACTTCGTAGAGGCTGCCCGAGCAGATGGTTTTAAGTATGCTGAAAGACTTAATCAAAAGCAGGATGCACCTAAAGTTCTCAAAGAGTTCATAGCTTATAAAGGTCCTGCATTTCTTGAAGTAATAATTGACCCTGAAGCGGGCGTATATCCGATGGTTCCACCCGGAATGTCATATCAGGCCATGCTTACAGGGGATTTCATACCGAACCGCTATGATGGGACCATTAAAGAAGAACCTAATGCGTCAGAGCTATTCTAAAAACCCTCTTCTTTACCGCTAACTAGAAGTAGCTTTTACAACATGAATAACAGCATCAATTAATTGCTGTAAATCGTCCGAATTAATATTAAGCGCGGGCATAAGATAAATCACATCCCCAAATGGTCGAACCCAAACCCCCTGTGAAATGAATTGTTCCCGTAGATGGTTTATATCTGGACGATGCAAAAGCTGGACTACTCCAATAGCCCCTTTTACTCGAACGTCAGCAACTACAGAATAGTCTCTACAAACAGACAAACCGGCTTCAAGCTGAGATTCCATCATTGTTACTTGGGCTAGACGTGGTTCAGTTTCAAATAGGTCCAGTGAAGCATTGGCTGCTGCACAAGCTAAGGGGTTACCACAAAACGTTGGACCATGCATAAGCGCTTTTTCATATTCATCCGAGAGAAATGCTTCATAAATATTTCCAGTAGCTACGGTTGCAGCTAAGGGCATGGTGCCACCAGTAAGCGCCTTAGAAAGGGTAACAATATCCGGCTCAATAGCAGCTTGCTCACAGGCAAATAAAGTTCCAGTACGGCCAAAGCCAGTCGCAATTTCATCTAAAATTAAAAGCAAATCATATCGATGCACAATACTGGAAATAGCGGATAAGACTTCTGGTTCATGAAATTTCATCCCTGCAGCAGCCTGTACCAAAGGCTCTAATATGACACCAGCTAACTCATCCGCATGCGCAGAAATTTTTTCTTCAAAATTATGTAATGACTGACTATCACGCGGCAAATCTATAATAATCTGATCAGCTAAAACATCTTTAAAAAGTCGATGCATTCCATCTACAGGATCACAAATAGACATTGCCGCAAAAGTATCGCCATGGTAACCATCTCGGAAACTTAGAAATCGAGTGCGTCCATTAACCCCTCTATTTATCCAATATTGCAATGCCATTTTCATGGCTATTTCGATAGAAACCGAGCCTGATTCCGAGTAAAAGACATGATTTAGTTCGCCTGGAAGTAGCCTAGCCAAACGATCTGTAAGCCGTACAACAGGCTCATGAACCATCCCACCAAGCATGATGTGAGGCATGGATTCCAACTGCTTCTGAACGGCTTGCCTGATATGGGGGTGGTTGTACCCGTGACAAGCAGTCCACCAAGACCCTATACCATCGATAAGTATGCGTCCGTCTGCCAAATGAATCCGCACTCCCTCCGTTCTCACCGCCATCATTGATTTAGGGGCCGTTTGCATCTGACGATAGGGTAACCAAGGCTGCTTCAAATTCATTAAAACCTCTAAAGATATGTATTGTTTTCAACAATACTAACGGACTCTGGATATACTCGCGGCTTTAATAACTATGCACAACAATAAATGACCGAAATCAATTGTTTCAAAGCCTACGATATAAGGGGGCGAGTTCCCGAAGAACTCAATGACGATATTGCATATCGTATTAGCCGAGCATATGCCGAATTTATCAAGCCTAAACAGGTAGTTCTGTGCCGAGATATACGTCTATCAAGTGAAACGCTAACCCAGGCCATTACGAAGGGTTTAACTGATTCAGGTGTGCATGTTCTGGACTTAGGGGTAGGTGGAACAGAACTTGTGTACTTTGGAACCTTCTATAAAAAAATGGATGGGGGAATCATGATAACGGCTAGCCATAATCCCCCTAACTACAATGGAATGAAACTTGTTAGAGAGCAATGTCGTCCAATCAGCGAGGACACTGGTTTAATTGAAATCAAAGCCTTGGCTGAAAAAGCTAAGTTTTCAAAGATAAGTACTTCCGGAACCATTAAAAAAATCGATCTGACCTCTGACTATATTAGTCATCTCCTTTCTTACATCAAGACCGATGATTTATCTCCTATGAAAATCGTAGTTAATGCAGGTAATGGTGGCGCAGGTGCAATAATTGACCTTCTTGAAGAACATTTGCCTTTTGAATTCATCAAGATCCACCATGAACCAGATGGAACATTTCCAAATGGTGTACCCAATCCAATGCTGGAAGAAAATCGTTTTTCTACGAGCGAATTTATAAAAAAATCTGGGGCTAATTTAGGAATTGCTTGGGATGGAGATTTTGATCGCTGTTTTTTCTTTGATGAAAATGGGCAATTCATTGATGGGTACTACAT
>DJLG01000003.1:431-6289 GCA_002434915.1 Proteobacteria bacterium UBA6522 | reverse complement strand
TGAGAAAGCAAAAATTGAATTATCCTCTAAGCAACAGACTGAGGTTAATCTTCCCTATATAACTGCGGATTCTGATGGTCCAAAACATCTTAATATTAACCTTACACGTGCAAAGATGGAGTCACTTGTTGAGGACTTGGTTGCAAGGACTCTTCGTCCCTGTAAGACGGCACTGAAAGATGCGGGGCTACAAGTTTCAGATATTGATGACGTGATCTTGGTGGGTGGGCAGTCACGTATGCCTAAAGTTCAATCCGAGGTTGAGAGTTTCTTTGGTAAGGAGCCCCGTAGAGATGTTAATCCTGATGAAGCAGTTGCAATGGGTGCTGCAATCCAAGGTGGAGTCCTATCAGGCGATGTTAAAGATGTTCTTTTATTAGATGTAACCCCTCTATCACTAGGTATCGAAACCTTAGGTAGGGTGATGACTCGATTAATCGATAAGAATACAACAATCCCAACCAAAGCAAACCAGGTTTTTTCTACGGCTGAAGACAATCAAACAGCAGTTACAATTCATGTTCTTCAAGGTGAGAGAGAGCGAGCAGAGGATAATAAATCACTAGGTCGATTTGATTTAACTGATATTCCTCCTTCGCCAAGAGGTATGCCTCAAGTTGAGGTGGCGTTTGATATTGATGCAAATGGCATACTTAATGTTTCTGCTAAAGATAAGGCGACCGGTAAGGAGCAGAAGATTGTGATCAAGGCCTCTTCTGGGCTTAGCGATGATGAGATTGACCAAATGGTTGCAGACGCCGAGGCACATGCTGCAGAGGATCAAAAGTTTAGGGAACTGGTAGAAGTCCGAAATCAAGGTGATGCTCTTGTTCATGCAACAGAAAAAATGTTGAGTGAGTTAGGGGAAAAGGCTGAAGCTGACGAGCGTGCTCGTATTGAGTCTGCAACATCAGATCTGAAGGAAGCTGTAGTTGGTGACAACAAGGAAATAATTGAGGCTAAAATCAAGACTCTAAGTGAGGTTTCAGCTACTTTGGCTCAAAAACTTTATGCCGAGAGTAGTGAGAATGACCCTCAGCCATCTGAAGCTGATAAGAACAATGAAAATGTTGTTGATGCAGATTTTGAAGAGGTTGAGAGTAATGCAGAAGATGAGAGTAATGCAGAAGATGAGAAAAAGAGTGCTTAACACGTGCTTATTAAAAAAGAAATTTTCGTCTTATTGGTTACCCCCATGGCTTATTGTCTGGTTGGTTAGTTTGTTACCTAATGATGTAAAAAACACTTTTAAGGATTAAGGAATGTCCAAACGGGACTACTATGAAACCTTAGGGTGCAGTAAAGATGTTGATCAGGATGGTTTGAAAAAAGCCTATCGACGTTTAGCTATGAAGCATCATCCAGATCGAAATCCTGATGATCCCGAAGCCGAAGTTCTCTTTAAAGAAGCTAAAGAGGCTTATGAAGTCCTTTCTGATAGTAATAAGCGGGCAGCTTATGATCAGTTCGGCCATGCTGGAGTCGAAGCTGGTCAAGCGGGCGGTGGTTTTGGTGCCGGAAGTGATTCATTTGGTGATATTTTTGGTGATGTTTTTGGTGATATTTTTGGTGGAAATAGAGGAGGTCGTGCGCAAGTTTTTCGTGGAGCAGACCTTCGTTATGAATTGTCTTTATCATTAGAACAAGCGGTTGCTGGTGATTCAGTAAATATCGATGTGCCAACTCAGGTTGAATGTGATGTTTGCGATGGTGATGGTGCTGAACCAGGGACTCAGCCAACCTCTTGTTCTTCGTGTAACGGAGTGGGTCAAGTCCGTGTACAGCAGGGTTTTTTCTCTGTTCAGCAGACCTGTCCAAATTGTAGAGGGCTAGGCAAGATTATTACGACACCCTGTAGCGATTGTTCTGGTCGTGGTCGAACTAGTAAGGTAAAAACTTTGGCTGTGCAGGTTCCAGCAGGTGTGGATGATGGAAATCGGATTAGACTGTCTCAGGAAGGCGAGGCTGGGCGTAATGGTGGTCCATCAGGTGATTTGTATGTTGATATTACTGTTAAACCACACACAATCTTTGAACGCGATGGTAGCAGTTTGAGTTGTAATGTTCCGATCAGCTTTGCATCAGCGGTCTTAGGTAGTTCAGTGGAAGTTCCCACATTAGATGGACAGGTAGTATTGAAGATTCCTCCTGAGACACAATCAGGCGATATTTTCCGATTGCGAGGTAAAGGTGTTCGTCAAGTTCGTTCAGCTGGTGTAGGCGATCTGTTCTGTACTGTGCAGATAGAAACCCCGGTGAAACTAACTGAGGATCAAAAAAACATGCTAGAGGAGTTTGATAATTCTCTTCAAACTGGTGGTTCAAGACATAGTCCACGAGCTCGTTCATGGTTGGATGGTGTTAAACAATTCTTTGAGCGAATGGGGGCATAGCTCATGTTAAAAATTACAATTCTTGGCGCGTCTGGTCGGATGGGCCAGTCGATTTTACGGTGTACTAAGGAATCCACAGATATAGAAATAGTTGGAGCAGTTACTGAACCTGACGATGCTGCTATAGGCTCTGATGTGGGAGAGGTTTGTGGAGTAGGCCCATTAAATGTTTTCTTAACTGATGATTGTGAGAGTGCCTTACAAAATGCTGATGTTGCTATTGATTTTACTTTGCCTTCTGCAACTAAAGAAAATATTAGGGCCTGTGTAGCAACAAATACGGCATTAGTAATTGGTACTACTGGTCTAGGAAATGAAGAGAGTAAGTTTCTTGAGTCAGGAGCAAAAAAAATTCCCTTGTTATATGGGCGAAACATGAGTGTTGGCATGAATGTTTTTATGGATCTTGTTAGTCGTACATCAAAATCATTAGGTATTGACTATGATGTTGAGATCACTGAAGCCCATCATCAACGTAAGGTAGATTCTCCATCTGGTACAGCAATTGCACTGGGGGAACTGATTGCAGAGACAAGGGGGGATGAGTTAACTGATGTCGCAGTATATGAGCGTCATGGTGATGTTGGCGCGCGGACTCCTGGTTCCATTGGGTTTTCCGTTATTCGTGCCGGTAATATTGTTGGCGATCACACGGTCTTATTTGGTGGTCCGGAGGAATGCATTGAGCTTACTCACCGGGCGGTGGATCGAATGGCTTTTGCACATGGAGCGCTTCGAGCGGCAAGGTGGTTGACTGGGCGTAAGGCGGGGTTTTATACGATGGCTAACGTATTAGACTTGTAATCAAACAAGAAAAAATATACTGGTTATTAAGAATTTCTTGGTATTTAAAGTGCATCAGATGATGGTGGATTTCTTTAAATCCCTCTTAATTATGAGTTGAAGAGGAAAAACGACTTAATATCTATAGTCATTTTTTATCTGAGTGTGTCCTTCCATGCGACAAGGCTTTACAATCTATTTCTGAGACTCCCTAATTCATAGGATATAAGCGGGATTGGCTGCACGCCTTGTGGCTGTCCCGTTTCGTTTATACAAGGCGCAGGCATAAAAGCAGGAGCTCAGGTTGGTAGAGCCAGCGATACTAGCGCTTGAGGATGGTACGGTTTTCACAGGCTCATCTGTGGGAAAAACAGGCCGAGCCTTAGGTGAAGTGGTTTTTAATACCGCTACCACGGGTTATCAGGAAATACTGACCGACCCTTCTTATTGTCGTCAGCTTGTAACGTTGACATACCCGCATATCGGTAATGTTGGGACAAATTCTGAAGATATGGAATCAGATCGGGCTGTCGCTGCAGGGTTAATTGTTCGTGATCTTTCATCTGTAGTTAGTAATTGGAGATCAGGGGCAAGTTTGGCAGATTTTTTATGCCTTAATAATGTTGTAGCTATTTCAGATATAGATACACGCAAGCTTACACGTATTATTCGTGATAAAGGCGCGCAAGCAGGTTGTATTCTTTCAGGGTCAAATATCGACTCAGAAGAGGCAGTAAAGGCAGCTCAAGAGTTTCCCGGGCTAAAAGGCATGGATTTAGCTCAAGTCGTAAGCACTAAAGATATCTATGAGTGGAGCCAGGGTAGTAGCTGGGAAGATAGGCGAGCTGCTTCAAGTCATGCGGATTCTAGCTTTAATGTAGTGGCGTTTGATTTTGGTGTGAAACGTAATATTTTAAGGTTGCTTAAGGATGAGGGGTGTTCTGTCACTGTAGTCCCGGCTAAAACTTCTGCTGATGAGGTTATGCGGCTTCGTCCAGATGGGGTTTTTTTATCCAATGGACCAGGAGATCCAGAGCCCTGTAAGTATGCTATTCATGCTATACAAGAGCTACTCAATGCAGAGATCCCTATTTTTGGTATTTGCCTGGGACATCAATTGCTAGCCCTAGCTAGTGGTGCAAATACTGTAAAAATGAAATTTGGTCATCATGGTGCCAATCACCCAGTGGTTGATTTAAAGACCGAGCAGGTGATGATTACCAGTCAGAATCATGGTTTTGCTGTTGATGAGGAAAGCCTGCTTGCGCATACACGCGCAACCCATAGATCTCTTTTTGATGGTTCTCTTCAGGGAATTGAGCGAATTGATAGGCCAGCATTTTCTTTTCAAGGGCATCCAGAGGCAAGTCCTGGGCCTCACGATATTAAACCTTTATTTGGAAGATTTATTGAACTAATGGAAGTCTATAAAGGCTTAAAAAAATAAAATAAAAACATTCATTAACAAATACTTAAATATATAATATAGAATTTAGATTAATTATAATGCCACGAAGAGATGATATACAAAGTGTGCTAATTATCGGCGCTGGGCCGATAATTATCGGTCAAGCGTGCGAGTTTGACTATTCTGGTGCCCAAGCCTGTAAGGCTCTTAAGGAGGAGGGTTATCGGGTGGTGCTTGTGAATTCAAACCCAGCAACAATTATGACTGACCCAGCAACTGCTGATGCCACTTATATAGAGCCAATTCACTGGAGGACTGTAGAGCGGATAATCGAGAAAGAGCGTCCGGATGCCTTGCTCCCGACTATGGGTGGTCAAACTGGTTTGAATTGTGCTTTGGATCTAGACCGAGAAGGGGTTCTTGACCGTTATGGAGTGGAATTAATTGCTGCTTCAAAAGATTCAATTGAGATGGCTGAGGATCGCAATCTATTCCGTGTTGCGATGCAAGAGATTGGGTTAGAGGTTCCACGGGCAGCTGTAGCGAAGACTTTAGATGAGGCTTGGGTTATTCAGAAAGATGTTGGGTTTCCAACGATAGTACGTCCATCGTTTACGCTTGGGGGTAGCGGAGGAGGAATTGCATACAATCGTGAGGAATTTGAGGAGATTGTTGGGCGAGGTCTTGATCAGTCTCCGGTGACGGAAGTGTTGTTAGAGGAGTCTGTTCTTGGTTGGAAAGAGTTCGAAATGGAGGTCATCAGGGACCGTAAAGATAACTGCATTATTGTTTGTTCGATTGAGAATTTGGATCCAATGGGTATTCATACAGGAGACTCAATAACTGTAGCTCCCGCCCAAACGCTTACCGATAAGGAATACCAACTTATGCGAAACGCTTCGATTGATGTTTTGCGTAAAATTGGTGTGGACACGGGTGGATCTAATGTTCAATTTGCGGTAAGTCCAGAGGATGGTCGTTTGTTGGTTATTGAGATGAATCCACGCGTGTCGAGATCATCCGCATTAGCCTCAAAGGCAACAGGTTTCCCTATCGCAAAGGTTGCTGCCAAGCTTGCTATAGGCTACACGCTTGATGAACTGCGTAATGAGATTACGGGTGGTGCTACGCCTGCTTCATTTGAACCGAGTATTGATTACGTCGTAACAAAAATACCCCGTTTTACCTTTGAAAAATTTCCCTTAGCTAATGATCGACTTACGACTCAAATGAAGTCTGTAGGAGAAGTGATGGCTATTGGTAGAACATTTCAA
>DJLG01000003.1:0-144 GCA_002434915.1 Proteobacteria bacterium UBA6522 | reverse complement strand
GTAGGAGAAGTGATGGCTATTGGCCGAACATTTCAAGAGTCCCTTAATAAGGCCCTTAGAGGGCTTGAGACTGGAACTGACGGCTTTACACCTATTTGTAAATTATTAGAAACAGACGCCGAAGTTGATGCTCTTCGGGAAGAG
>DJLG01000106.1 GCA_002434915.1 Proteobacteria bacterium UBA6522 | reverse complement strand
GGATACTTCTCACGAAATGCTGCTACCGCTGCTGCCTGCTGAGCTTGCTCTGCTGGATCTACTGCGAGTGATGGACGGGGGGGACGCGGAAGAAAACGATAAACTGGACCTACACCACCCTCTCCAGGCTCTCGGATCATAGGGGCAGGCAAACCTACTCGCCCTCCTCCTTCTCTTTCTGGGGTACGTGCTACCTCAGCAACCACCTCGCCTGTCTGAGGATCATACTTACGCACAGTATCCTGACCTAGATAGACAAACCCTTCGTTATCTACATCCATACCATGGCCCTGAGGCGCATCAAATGACCCAATGACATTGCCCGCAGCATCAAAATGAATCATTGCAGGCGGCCTTACACAGCATTCAGCAATAGAGGGCGAGGGCTCAGCTCGAAGTTCTAATGACGTTAAATCATTAGGTCGGTTATAAACCCAAATATCACTATTGCGATCAATTGCAATACCCATCACTCCACCTATCTTCCAATTGTTAGGTAGAGGTTTTGGCCATGTTGGATCCACATAGTAGTTTGGAAGCCCCTGAGATAAGGCACTACCATTGATACAGAAAAAGGCCGCTATAGCCATTAATACACTCTTAAAAAGCATGGTTTGCCGGTTTGTTCTCATCATTGTTAAAAATCCCCCTCAGGATTCAGCTCTAACCTTAAAGTCTACACCTGCTGTTAAGACCGTCAATCAGATGGCATTACTGCACTAATCTAAAAAAACTTTTATATGTATTAATTATGAAGTGCTCTATGTAAGTACTAGCTTCTATCTACCTAATGCTCAGACTAATACTACTGAAGAGCAAGCCCAGTAGAAATACAGCAACAATTAATAACTACTCAGCTAGAAATTGTCGACCAATTCTGAATAAGATGTTCCGCTGTTCTCCAAGCAAGCGCTTGTGCGGTTAAAGTTGGATTATGAGCACCGCTTGTACCCATGACTGAAGCCCCTAATACACCGAGATTTGGCACCTCATGTGAAAAGCCCCAACAATCAACAACATTAGTTTCCTTGTTATTGCCCATACGTGTTCCACCATATGCATGAGTTGATGGGCCCATAGTTCCTATTGGTTGACGAAAAGTGGCAATGGCACCAGCCTCCAAAAACCATTTTTCCATTTTATCTTGAATAAAGCATGCAACTTTACGTTCGTTTTCTTTCAAGTCAGCTGTAATACGACAGACTGGAAACCCAAGAGGATCTTTGACAGTTGGATGCAAGTCCAAATAGTTTTCTTTATAAGGCAAAGTTGTCTTCTGTAAATAAGAATTCACCCATCGATCAGCGTTACGAATGATGAAAGACTTCCAATCAGATCCCCAGCGAGGCGCCATATCAAACGTGTGCATATTTGCCGCTGTGATAGGTCGACGATCAGAATAAACCCAAAGATTACCTCCACCAATAAAATCTAGGTCTGTATGGTCAAAATTATCATCAGCCCACTCATCTGCAGCTATACCCTGAGCAGGTAATCCATACCAACGATTAAGCTCATGAGGGAAAAGGGCCAATACACCTGCACTCGTATTATGAGTCATATAGTGACGTCCAACTTGGCCATTATTATTTGATAGGCCATTGGGATATGCACCAGAGTCCGATAAAAGTAATAGACGAACATTCTCATAGGTGTAGCCTGCCAGCAGAACCACATCAGCTGGCTGCAAATATATCTCTCCATTCTTTAAATATTCAACGGCACTCGCACGCCCATCTTTATCTACGTGAATACGAGTGACATGCGCTTCAGTAACAACTGCCAAATTACCCGTTTTTTGTGCTTTAGGAATAGTAGAAACTGCTGTCGAATTCTTGGCCTCTACATGACAGCCTCCTCGATGACAGAAACCGTGATAAAGACAAGGCGCACGATTATCATAAATCTCAGTATTTATGGCTGCTGGACCAGGAAATGGATTCCAACCTAGTCTGCTCGCAGCATCACTCATTATTTCAGTAAAGCCTGTACCCCTTAAGGGTGGCATGGGGTATCCACGCGAACGTGCACCTTCAAAAATATTCCCACGCCTATCAATAACTCCCTTGACGTTTCCTGCTTGTCCCGAAACGCCAATTTCATGTTCAACTTTATCGTAATACCACTCTAGATCTTCTAATTCGAGAGGCCAATCCTCAACAGTTGAATCTACTGGGATACGTGATGCCCCGTAACGGCGAGTTGTCTCGCTAACAACCTTAAAATCCCATGGATTCAATCGCCAACTCTGCGCCCACCAGTGCATGGTCGTCCCACCTACAGCATTCATCATAGGATGCAGTTCTATTCGAGGTGAATCAGGCGATGAACTAGTCGCACGGTGCACAGGAATTTCTTGATTAGCCTTTTGCACAGACTGCGGCCAACCATGAACCTCATTACGTAGCTCATCCGGCGCAAAATCGCGGGGAGAGAGCCATGTACCAGCTTCAAGCGCCACGACTTCTAATCCTGATTCAGTGAGTGGCAAAACAGCCAATCCTCCAACTCCTCCAAGCCCTATCAAGACAACATCGGTTTTATTAAGCCTGACAGCCATGCCTTCTCACATACCCCATTCCCAATTTTTTATAAATATAAAGATCTTTTTTCTCAATCAACTCAGATTTAATAGGATCCTTGGTTTAGAATCAGCATATAACGCTTACACAAGATCACAAAATAATCGAAGCGTAATTTGCAGGGGATCATCATGCTCACACAAAAAAATATTTGCACATACATCTTTGCAATCCTGAACACATTCGCAATTAGCGTAACTGCCCAGACTCAGGAAGCAGGTACCTTCCAGTTTCACCTAGAAGAAGCAACAATCGATGATGTACATCGAGGAATTCAGAGCGGGCAAATTACCTGCTTAGGATTGGTTGAAAGCTATCTTAATCGTGCAGTGGCCTATAACGGGGTCACTAATCAACTTGTGACTTCAAATGGCCAAGAGGTTGAAGAGGTAGCAGGTGTATTAAGAGCTGGAAATGAACTGGAGTTTCCTACCGAAACCATAGAGATAACTGAAATTCTGCCAGATTTTGACCAATATCAAGGAAAACCTATTGAGTATGGAAGGATGGAGCCAACAGCATCCGACCCGACGGTCTACCAACAATATGGAATGACAGTAGGTATGCCTAATGCGGGACAGATGAATGCCTTGGGCACTCTAAACTTAAGAGGAGAACGTTCAGTAACATGCAAGGGCGATTCAGATCTTCATCCGTCCGCAGGACCATTGCCAACCAATGCTCATGCTGTATGTGAAGTATTTCGCCAGTATCCAGATGCCCTCGAACAGGCAATGGGATTGGACGAAGAATATGGAACTGAACCCGACCTTGAAAAGTTACCAATGTATTGCATCCCCTTCAGCTTTAAAGACCCTTTTGATACTAAGGATATGAGAACAACAGCGGCAGCCGATGCTCGATATGACATTGACTTTCCGTCCAAAGATCATGTGCTTGTAGAACAATTGAGAGATAAGGGGGCCATAATTTATGCAAAAGCAGTCAATACCGAATACAACGGTCGTGCACGTGCTGCCTCCGTTGGTGGACGTAATGAATCTCCCGTGTCACTACCTACCTCTATGGGGTACCAAAGAAGCTCCTGGTCAGGGAACCCTAGTAATGTCTACGACACCACACGTTCTGCATCACTTGGATCAAGCTCAGGTTCTGCGGCAGGAGTAAGTGGAAACTTAGTAATGTGCAGCCTCTGCGAAGAAACCAGCATGTCCTGCAGAGGTCCAGCAAATCACAATTCTGTTGCTCTTCTACTCCCACATAAATCGATGATTTCTTTCCTTGGCGCAGCTATTGGCGCCGATGTTTACTATGACCGAAGTGGTGTACATTGCAGATCAATCACAGACTCAGCAAAAGTCTTAGATGCACTCAAAGATCCCGAGGATGGTTACTATGATCCTCGTGACATATGGACAACTGTCCCACGAGTGAGTGTCCTGGAAGAGGGCTATTCCCAACATATCGTTGAATCTGCAGAACCAGGATCATTGGCAGGAATACGAATTGGTGTGATTAGAGAATCCATGCTCAAGTTTCCCGGAGTTAGGGCAGATGAGCCAATTGTCGATGCTGCTGTTCGTGAAATTGATGAAGTGCTTGGAGACTACTTAGGAGCAACATTGGTCGAATCTACAGATCCACTGTGGCCAAATGACCCTGATGTAGAAGACATGCAACCATCCTATGGAGATGCGCTCGCCGAGCTTATCCCTATCTTTTATCCTGATATCATTTATTGGCTGGATGAATCAAACCAACCAGCGTTTCCCGAAGTTGCCACTAAAATACAACGAACTGAATATGCACCTGGCGTTTTCCATGGTTCTGGCACTATGGAACCCCTCGACTACATGATCGCTTTGGGCACAGGACAAGAACCTATGCCCAGGAGCCTGAATATTCGTTCTATCCAGTATGTCGGGGTCTCAAATATATTTAGATACCACTTTACAAAATATGCGACACGCCGTGCATCCGACTGGGCAGAGCTTGGGTTTACTGAGACCTTGGTTGACTTCGCCACTTTAAATGAAAGGTCTAAATTCTGGGGTGATGATGGGCGGGCCTGGTTCAAAAATATTGAAGAGCTTGAGGATGTACGACGCCCACTAGGCGAGCGCCAAGGTATTGATGAGCGGATTAAACTTCGCGAACTGTTGCGTCGTCTTGAATTAAAAGTGATGCTTGAAAACGACCTGGATGTACTTGTAAGGCTTCATTATTCACTAGCCCCGGGAATCATTGGAACATCTCCTCAACCTCAACCTGATGGGGACATACGTAGTGAGATCCGAATGGGCCCTTATGCCGGCCATACTAGTGTCTTGATTCCAGCCGGTTATGTCCGTACTGCGTATGACCCAGCCTTTACCTTAAGTGAGGATAGACAAAGGTACATACCTACTAATAATAATACTCCAACTACTTTGTCCGAGCCGGGAGCACCGTTTTCGTTAGTCTTCAGGGCAGAGATAGGGAGAGAGGACATGATCCTTAGAGTGGCATCAGCTTATGAGCAAGCCACAAAACGACGCGTATCGCCACCAATGTTCCCGCCAATAACAGGCGAACCATAAGAGAAAAAAATCATCGCTCGGCTTGCACAATTCATGCAGGCCGAGCGATCAGAACAAAAATCTAACTTAATTACTCAACGGCACAAAACGCCTAGTAGATTCGATATCGCAATCGAATGGAGATATTTCCAAATGAGGTGAGTAAATCAAGTCCCGTCTGTTCGTCATTGATCCCACTATGTACTCTGGATCCTCAAGCGTGAACTCAGCAGACATGTGCGTACCACCTTCTAGCAACTGATACCTCTCCACCACTAATTTCTGTGCACCTGAAGGAATTCCATTTTGATAAGGAGAGCGATGGTCTTCAAAATTCCTCGTCTCCACAACTAGCGTATCACCATCCCAATGCCCCACCGAATAACCCTCTGCAAAGCGCTCTGCAGCGTCCGGGTATTCTCGTTGGTCCATATAAACCGTCCGTTCACTATCAAAATACTCAACACGAATTTGAATCGTCTCATCAGCCTGATTGAACTGAATTTGCATTGGGTAAAGCTCTGTATAAAGAAGAGGCCCGGGTGTGGGTCGTCCAATACAGTTCAATTCAGGGTTTTCACCAGAATTTTCATCAAATGCAACCATTGCGGCTTCGCCACTAGCTGTCAATGTAAGATCACGCCTCATTAACTGATCTAAACCTCCAGGGTAATCGTAGAGACGTGACTCATCAGCAAACCATACACCTTCAATACTGGTGGCAATCGCATCCGAACTTACAGTTAACGGGCCTCGAGGAGTCTCACCACTGGAAAGAGGCAAATTTTCACCCTGTTCATTTTGAACCCAGCTAAGCAAGCCATAAGGTCTACCATCACGAGAAGCATGAATTCCAAAAGTTACATGGTCGCCCAAAGCAAGCATGTCTTCAGTCCAACCTCTGCGTCGGGAATTAGCTGCTGAACCTGTCTGAATAGTCCACTCAACAACCTCACCTGAATCATTGGTTGTTTCAACGGTAAAGTAGGTATGTGGATTTCTTAAACTATACTCAGTGATTATGCCTTCACGTATTGAGACAGTCTCCATATCTAGTGCAGCATCGCTATGATGGCTGGAAACAGTCGATACCCCTGAAAACATCATGACTAGGATTAGAATTAATCTCATTTTTTAATCCTCCCCCAAAATTGGTATGAAGCATTCTACTGATATTCCACCCTTTATGACGAATTATTCATATCAAGCCTAGAAAGCCTGCAGACCATAAACGCCATTTATTCATTCATAAGTCAATGAGATATCACTAATCAAATACACTGTAACTTATGAAGCATCAGGACCAACATCAGATAAACTATAAACTGGGTCGCTAAAAAATGAGATAAAGATGCGTTATAAAAAATTATATATAGTCAGTTTTCTAGTGTTATTTTCAGGAATTTCTAATGCACAGGGTTGGACAGAACATGTCTATCTAAACGACTTTTTTACTATCAATTTTCCAGGTGATCCAGAAATTAATGAAACCACCTATCTCTCGGAATTTGATGCAACCTATCCGGCAAGGGTCTATACCGTAAACTCACAACAAAGCCTCTACTCAGTCACCGTCGTAGATTTCACTGATGCACAAGCCATCCATGCTGCTATGGAAAAAACAGAAGCAGCCACTAGTTCTGCTACTTGGATCAACGATCAACGTGCGGCCGTCTCTCGTGCCGCCAGAGAAATGCGCAGTAGAGGTGGTGAAATCACTCATGACGCCTGGTCACATATTGATCGCGTCGAAGGACTTCAGTTACAGATGACCAACTCCGATAATTCCCGCACGTATGCGGGAATTTATATGAATGGGAACTCCAGTAGGCTCTTCATACTAGAGGCGACAGTTGCCCCAAGGTCAATACCTCCCGGTCAGTTTCAGCAGTCACTGGGATTTGTGGATTCATCAGGAAATAGAATACGCTACCAACTATCAGCAAACGGTTGCACAATATAGCTATAGTCCTTGGAAGGGCTCCGACCAACGTTACCAATAAGTGCCATGATGGCGCTAAGTAGGGAGGTTTGAATGTCTGTTATTGAAATGTTTAGGCTCTTAAGGGTCTCAACCACCAACTTTTTACAAGCAATTACTTTTTTGCTAGTGATAATACTGGGTCAAAATGTGTTGGCACAGAATATAAGCGACGCACCAGATGATGGGGTAACACCTGCGGATTGGGCTTATTCAGTTGCACCTCCCTCACCTGATATTAATACGGTCTTTGATCTGCCGGGCTCTGCAGGACCTTTCACCTATGGCCAAATTCGAAACGCATTTGCCCCAGCTGATTGGTACCCAGATGACCACCCAACTATGCCAGATATTGTTGCAAACGGTCGCTATCCTGATGTATGGGCCTGTGCACTATGCCATTACCCTAACGGTAAAGGGCGCCCAGAAAACGCGGGTATTGCTGGCCTTCCTAAAGACTATTTCATACAACAGATTCGTGATTTTCAGAACAATATGAGGAAAAGCGCACAGCCAAGAAAATTCAACACAAGCCTTATGGTTACGATTGCTCAAGGGATGACAGATCAGCAAATAGAAGAGGCTGCTGAATACTATGGCTCAATGCCTTGGACTCCATGGGTGCGAGTTGTTGAAACCGATGAAGTGCCCAAAAGTCGCTTTGTGGTAGGCATGTATGTGCCAATTGAGGGCGAAGGAGCAGGCATGGAGCCTCTTGGCATGCGAATAATGGAAACTCCTGAAGATGTCGAACGTGCAGAGATCATGCGAGACCCAACAGCTGGATTCATCGCTTATGCTCCCATAGGTTCGGTAGCTAAAGGCCAAGAATTAGTCACAAACGGTGGTGGTAAAACCATACAGTGTGGTGTCTGTCATGGAGCAGACCTTATGGGCCTAGGCTATGTACCAGGAATTGCTGGACGTTCACCAAGCTATACTGTCAGGCAACTATATGACATAAAAATGGGTTCCAGACGAGGCACTTCAACAAACTTAATGCAACCAGTTGTTACTGGTCTGGAAGTTGAAGACATGATAAATATCGCAGCGTACTTGGCTTCTATGGATATTGAGAATTGATATAGGTATACCTTAAAACACAGGAGACTAACGAAGTTGAAAAATAACAACTATCAGTCTGGGGGCGGGTTAAACCGGATAGTAGCGTTTATTTGTTTATTTATATGCTCCTATGGAGCAAGCGGTCATCACTCAAACGCTGAATACAACTTTGAGGTAACAGAAGAGTACGTTGGAGAAATTGTCGAAGTAAGTTGGAGAAATCCTCACGTAAGGATTTATCTTCAGTCAACACGTGAAGATGGTACAGCTGTAACCTGGGATCTGGAATTACTAACCGCCAATAACTTGGGCCGTCGTGGGTTAAGTCAAGAGATGGTCGAAGTAGGTGAAACAGTCCGGGTAGCTGGTCATCGCTCTAGACGTCGCGACAGTATTTATCTCACAAATATGCTCCTCCCCGATGGCACTGAAATCCGTACTAGAGGGGATACAGAGCCCCGATGGTCAGAGAATAATATTGGTTTCACGGCTACACCCTTAAATCAGGATCTCTTCGCTGATGATGGTTCTGAAAGCATCTTCCGAGTCTGGCTACCATCAGAACGCATCAGAACTAGCGAACATACGCGACTCCCGCTCACGGATTCGGCTAGAGCAGTGAAATCATCTTGGGATTCAGTCACAGATGACCCGCAAATTGGCTGCCAACCGATTGGCATGCCAGAGGCAATGTTTAGTCCAAATCCAATTGAATTTGTTAGAAACGGAGAAAATATTACGCTTCGACTTGAAGAATGGGATAACGTCAGAACTATCTATATGACGGCAGACACAAGTCTGCACGATCAACGGGCTACGATCATGGGATACTCGGTTGGCCAATGGGATGAAAATACTCTTGTCGTTAGAACTTCAAATATTGATTACCCTTGGATGGACTATGAAGGAACTCCACAAACCGAAGCTGCAGTCGTAACTGAACGGTTTATGCTCAGTGCAGATGAACGTACGTTAGATTGGGAAGCAACCGTAACTGATCCTGGTACTCTTACGGAGCCTGTCCTTGCATTTACTGCACACTATGAATGGGCTCCCGAAGAGGAAATTCAAGCATACGATTGTGCGGTTCTATAGCTGCTTATCTAGCTACTCTCTCAAGCTCGCATAAGCTCTGTCTAAAAGACGTTGCGGATCACCCATAACCTCATCCCATTCAGCTGTGGGACGGGCAGAAATGACCTCCTGAAGTGTCGCGCCTCCAGCAATCAAAATTGCAATACGCTCCCGAATTTCTCGAAGCATCGCAACATAGTCAGCTAGGTCTGTATAGGTTCCAATTGGGCCATGGCCAGGAACAACAATCGTATTAGTCTCAATTTGTTGCAATACAGACTCACAAAACAAGATAACCCCGTCTATTCCTCCACCGTTATCCGCATCTATAAATGGATACCCGCTCCTATTAAAAACATCACCCATATGAACTACATTCGAGCCGCGAAATATAACCGCAGTGTCCCCTGTCGTATGAGCAGGCCCAAAATGCATCAAATCAATAGTTTCACCATTGAAATAAAACTGCATTTGATCCTCGTAAGTAATAACAGGTAGTGCTTGATCCATATATGGACTCTGCTCTACTAAAGCCGTTACCAAATTGACTACCTGGGTCTCCGTCATCATTTGTCTTGAATTAATATGAGAAACCATCCAGCTACCAACGGCTCCCATGAGAGGATTACCACCCGTATGGTCAAAATGCCAATGTGTATTGATCACAAAATCTGCCTCACCTCCACCCAAGGCGCTAATTGATGATCTTATCTTTGGAACTAATGGCGCAAACTGGTCATCGACGATCAAAACGCCTTGACTACCAATAGAAGCAAGCACGTTGCCCCCGACACCAAATAGGACATGCAAATCTGAAGAAATTGACTCTACCCTTATTTCTACAGCATCAAAATTTATACCTCGGCTAGCATTCAACTCATCAGGAGTCATCAGGTTTTGAGCTCGTACAGAAATACAGCTTATTGCACCTATAAAGATCACAAATTTTTTCATGGAGCCTCCCTTTAATTCACGTTGGTTGAACGTATCGCCCTATGGCAATGCAAATACATAGAGGGCATTACCTGTAGCAGGATGACGGATATCAGGCGCAATGAGTCTTGGAACATTTCGTGGACTACCACCCCCAAGACCTGTTGGCACTGCAACAAACTGACGACCACCTGCACGGTAAGTAATTGGAAACCCTTGTACCGAAGTAGCCAATCGAGTATCCCAAAGTATCTCACCAGTTTTAACATTTACAGCCTTGAAGTTGCGATCTAAATCACCAACAAAGGCAAGTTCCCCACCTGTAGATAACACCGCTGTCAAAAACGGAGCTCGCTGTTCTAAAGACCATAGCTCCTCCATCGTATCAACGCTGTAAGCAGCCAATTTTCCGATATTGCCATCAGTACCAGGCATCTCATACCAGCGTCTGTCCGCTGCCGTTCCTCCAGCACCTGGTACAAACTCGACAATCCTCCCTCGAATTTCCATACAGCTTTGACTTAAGGGTATAACAAGCTGTTCGGTTGGCTGGTGGTAACTCATCGCTTGCCAGTTATGCCCACCTTCAGTGCTTGGACATGCTGATGCCCACTCCCCACGAGAATTATTGATAATGTCCTGACGATATGAAGGCCGACCTGTTTCAGGGTCTATTTCATCATAAACGTTCTGATAAATTGTCTCGTGATGATCAATAAACTCACCAGTTTCCCGGTCTAGTTTCCATAGAATTCCTGGTTTCCCAATCGTAAAAACTAACTGTTCATTTCCAATATCTATCAAAACTCGTTCATAGACTTCATCCAAGTCCAAAGCCTCACCCGGTGCATGTTGAAAATGCCAACTAAGATCTCCATTATCAGGATCAAGAGCAAGTGTTGCACTCGTATAGAGCGCATCATCCAACGCACTGTTACCGCGACTTACCGGCATCCATGGTTTCGCCTGTGCTACGCCCCAGTACGTTAAATCCAAGTCAGGGTCATAACTCCCCGTTATCCAGGTCTCTCCACCAGCCCGAAAAAGATTTGGTAAGCCGCCCCATGTATCACCCCCAGGCTCCAGGTCTTGTGCGATAGTATTAAAACGCCAAAGTTCATTACCATTTTCAACATCGTAAGCACTAATAAAGCATTTCTCTTCCCTGTAACGATCACATCCACCCAAACCGGAAACAACTTTCCCCTTAATAACCAGGGCTCCACTTGAATTCCGATAATCCCCGTCGGTACGGTCACCAATGGTTATATCCCATATAAGCTCACCACTTCTTGAGTTAAGGGCAACGATGCGTGCATCGTTCGTGGAAACAATAATCTTGTCGTCATATATTGCTAACCCTCGCATAGCCACAGTGGGTACAGTAGGTCCAACATAGTGCTCCCAAATTAACTCGCCTGTTGCCCCATCCAAGGCCTGCACTACATTACCCATATTACCGAGATACAAAATCCCATCATGAACAATCGGGGCTGGCTGACTTCTGCCACCTTCGGTCATTGCCCATGCCCACTCCAACCTTAAATCCGATACATTTTCTAAATTAATATCTGCCAGAGAGCTGTAATTCCAAGCTTGATAATTACCACGAATCATAAGCCAGTCATCAGGATCAGGGTCACGAAGCATTTCATCGGAAACCGGTTCTAAACTCTCAATCTGGCCTTCACGAGTAAGCCCAGTAAGTCCTGCTCCTGCTCCAGACTGTTGTGCAGGGAGGGCTGATGCCACGCCCTGTCTTAAAGTCTCAGGCATTACCCCTGTTGCAACCTCACCGATGACAGTCATGTTGTTTGCAGCGAGTGTTTCATTGCCTGGATTAGCTCCATTAGCTTGGAGCAAAAAAGCAACAATCTCGATATAAGTCTGTTCTCCAAGGCTACCTGGAACACCAGGAGATGAGGGCATAGTTAGCTGAGTAAACGTAATAAGTTGTTGTGCAGTTAGTTCTTGCCAAACGTTCATAAAATCTGCGCCTGCGAGAGGCCGTGCCTCATTCAACCCTCCTAGGTCTGGTTGGTGACAGCTGGCACAGTGTGTTCTATAGGCAAGAAGCCCGGCAGCAGCTTGCTCTGCCGTAAAAGGTCCATCACCGGTCATGTCCGGTGATTGGGCGCTTAAATTAAAACTAGTCAGCATTAGAGCCACTGATAAACTAGAGAGAATAAACATGTATGAATGCCTCTTTTGAAGAGGTAGATATTTTTTTTTCGTCATAACGTCACC
>DJLG01000047.1 GCA_002434915.1 Proteobacteria bacterium UBA6522 | reverse complement strand
ATCTAAATTAGCCACATACATCAGTGGTTTTGCGGTAATGAGTTGCAGGGTCTTAAGAGATTTTGCTTCGTTTGTTTCTAGAGTGAGCTCTCTTACAGGCCGCCCTTCCTCAAGCCATATCAATACTCGTTTCAGAAGATCCCGCCAAATTAGCGCGTCTTTTTCATTGGTTTTAGCTTGCCGGTCAGCTTTTTCAAAGCTTTTTTGAACGGTTTCTAAATCGGCAAGGAGTAACTCTGTATTAATAATTTCAATATCGTTAATGGGGTCAAGTGTTCCAGAGACATGAGAAATATTTTCATCAACAAAGCAGCGCACCAAGTGTGCGATCGCATCTGTTTCTCGAACATGGGCTAGAAATTGATTTCCAAGGCCCTCTCCCTTGGATGCACCCTCAACAAGTCCAGCTATATCTACGAATTCAATAATGGTTTGTACTGTATTTTTGGGGTTCACGATTTCTGCAATTGCTTCGAGCTTTTCATCAGGAACAGTAACAACCCCGACATTCGGATCAATGGTGCAGAAAGGGTAGTTTTCAGCTGGAATTTCAGCAGCTGTTAAGGCATTAAAAAGGGTTGATTTTCCAACATTTGGTAGTCCTACGATGCCACATTTAATATCCACAAGAAGAGCCTCTATTCAGACTTATCTGAATCAACGTTTTTATATGGCCGTGCTTTGATGCCCCTACTATGGAGCCTTGTTTTAGCCCGCTCAGGGCTTTCATTTAAGAAGATAGGCAAGCTCTCAATAGCTGCTACAGCAGCCTCTATGATTGCATTCTGATCTTCTTTAGCAGGTTTTTTCAGCACATAGTTAGAGACTTGTTCTTTACGGTCGTGTCCTGGATGCCCAATGCCAAGACGTAGCCGCCAGAATGCCTTTCCAATGCAAGATACGATACTACGAAGTCCATTATGACCTCCATGACCACCATCAAACTTGAGTTGCGCTCGACCCGGGATAAGATCTAGTTCATCGTAGACAATAAGCATATGGTTAAGGGGTGTTTTAAAGTAAGAAGACATGGCAGCTAGTGATCGACCACTATCATTCATGTAAGTCATGGGTTTTAGTATGCGTATCCGATGATCACCAATATTAATTTCAGCAACTTCACCATGGAATCGATTTTCCAGGCGAAAGACGCCGTTATAACTTTGTGCGAGAAGATCCGCAAACCAGAAGCCGGCATTATGACGTGTAGCCAAGTGTTCAGCACCAGGGTTGCCTAAACCCACAATTAGTTCGATAGGGTTGCCCATAACTGCATCCTAAACGAAAGAGGCCGCCTCCAGGCGGCCTCGAGATAGTATTTTGATATTAAATTAATCCTTGGTTTCTTCAGAACTACTTTCATCAGGTTTGTCTTCTGTCGTTTCGCTGGGCTCTTCTTCTCCACCAATTGTGTCTGCTTCCAGCTCAGGTATGTCATCTTCCTCTTCTTTTCGAGGAGGATTAATGGTGACTATTGAATGATCCTGATCATGTGAGAGCGCCAGAATCTCAACGCCTTCCGGAGCTGAGATATCTGAAAAACCCATTCTTTGGTTTAATTCTAGTTCTGAAATATCAACCTCTAGAAACTCGGGTAAGTCTTTTGGTAGGCAACTCACTTCTGCATCTGAAACAAGAATCGCAACTTCACCACCCTGTTCTTTCACGCCGATAGCTGTTTCTTGGCCACTATAGTGAATAGGAACAATTAGTGTGATTTTTTCATCTTCTAGAATTCTTTGAAAATCCACATGAAGGATTCGACGCTTTGAGGGGTGGTGTTGAACATCTTTAATCACAACCGCTTGCGCTTCTTTCCCCATGTTTAGCGTCAGAATACTAGTATAAAAAGCCTCGTTTTCCATTTGATGAAGCAGTTTCATGTGATCAAGAGCTACAGAAGCAGGGGCCTTCCCGCCACCATAAAGAACAGCAGGTACTTTGCCCTGTCGGCGTAATCGCCGACTATGACCGGTACCTAAATCATCTCTACTATCTATTTCCAGCTCAAACGCAGTACTCATAGCTGTTTCCTCCAAGGGCGCGGCATAATAGCAGGGCTCACTAGTCCACGTATAGTGAACTTACCGACTCTGCATCACTAATTCTGCGAACGGTTTCCGCCAGAAGCTCTGCAACACTGAGTTGTCGAATTTTTTTACAGGCCTTTGCATCCTCATTTAGAGGGATGGTGTCGGTCACTACTAGTTCATCCATTACTGAGGCATTGATGCGCTCAATTGCAGGACCAGAGAGTACGGGATGTGTTATATACGCCACAACCCTCGTTGCCCCACGTTCCTTAAGAGTTGTGCATGCTTGGCAAAGTGTCCCGGCTGTATCCACCATGTCATCAATTAGTATGCAGACTTTATTTTCGACTTCACCAATAACATTCATAACCTCAGACATATTCGCTTGAGGACGACGTTTGTCTATGATTGCTAGATCAGCATCAGCCAGACGTTTTGCTAAAGCTCGTGCGCGCGCCACTCCACCTACATCAGGTGAAACCACGACAATATCATCATATTTTTGTTTCCAGGCATCACCGAGAAGAACAGGAGATGCGTACACATTGTCTACTGGGATATCAAAAAAACCTTGTATCTGATCAGCATGAAGATCTACTGTGAGAATTCGGTCTATTCCAGCTGTGCCAATTAATTTTGCTACCAGCTTTGCGGAGATAGGAACCCTAGAGGCTCGGGGTCTACGATCTTGGCGAGAGTAGCCAAAATAAGGGATCAAAGCGGTAACGCTTGCTGCGGAAGCCCTTTTGCAAGCATCTGACATGACCAGCAGTTCCATGAGACTCTCGTTTACCGGCGGACATGTGGACTGCACAAGAAAAATTTCTTTGCCGCGGATATTTTCATTAATCTCCACGTTAGCCTCTCCATCACTAAACTGCCCCACGCTAATTTTTCCTAATGAGGTATGGAGATGACGTGCTATATCTTGAGCAAGTTTGGGATGGGCATTGCCTGAGAAAACAGAGATGGTTCCAGGATCCAAGCTAATCTCCTAATTGATGGTCTTAATTGTTAGTGTAATGGCTGGGGTGGCAGGGATCGAACCTGCGAATCACGGGATCAAAACCCGTTGCCTTACCGCTTGGCTACGCCCCAACAGTTATAGAAGTTTTAACCCTGTAGCAGTCATGTTTGCAAGTTCTTTATACATTTTTGTGATTAAATCTTTATTAAAATTTACTAATAATAACTTTACAGAAAGCAAGTAATATGGAGAGATAAATTAATATTTTTTTTGGAGGGAAAATAATGAATGAAGTAGAAATTTATAATAATTTAAATAATTCTTTAATAGCGACTGGTCTATTCTTTATCGGATGGTCTTTTTTAGTTTGGGTAGCAGGAAGAGCTGTTACTATAGCTATAGAAAATAATGCAGGTATTATTACAAAACTTGTAACAACGCTTTTTGGCCTTACAGCTGTTTGGCAATTTAATAATGTATTAAATTTTGTTCCATGGAATTTTGCAGGTGCTGGGCACTCTTTAGCAGTATTGAAAAATTCCGGAACTGAATTAAGTGCAAGATCGGAGGCATTTGTAAATATGACTGGTTCATCTGCTGCTGAAGTACCGCAATTCTCACTAATACCATCGGACCCTATAGTATTAATATTTATCTTATCTGCCTTATATCTGGTAGTTGGAAGATTATGGGTTGG
>DJLG01000169.1 GCA_002434915.1 Proteobacteria bacterium UBA6522 | reverse complement strand
CCCCGTCTGTTTTGGGGCCAACGCTGAAACTTAAGGGAGAGTTAAGTGGTGGTGAGGAACTGATAATTCAGGCTGCTGTAGAAGGTTTAATTGCACATCATACAAAGAGTTTAACTGTTGGTAGATTCGGTCGAGTTAAAGCAAATATTCATGCTAATGTCATTATCATTGAGGGAACCGTTGAAGGAGACTTAACTGGTGATGAGGAAATAATCATTAAAAATACTGGTAAGGTCACGGGCAATCTATTCGCTCCTCGTATCATGGTAGAGCATGGAGCCACCTTCAATGGTCGTATAGAAATGAAATTGAAAGATATAAGTTCATCAGACCTTACGAAAAAAACGTCTGAAAGGTCTATTGGGGCTGATGTTATGGTAGTTAGCGAGTAGAGGGAGTAGGCCATGGCTAGAATTTTCTTTGTGTTTATATTTGCGACAACTATAGAGATGGCCAGTGCACATCATTCCAATGATTATCACTTTGATCGCAACGTGGATGTGACTATTAGTGGAACTGTAAAAATGTTTCGTTTCATTAACCCTCATTCACGGCTAATTGTGGATGTCTTGGATGAAAATGGAGAGCTAGTCACATGGGACTGCGAAATGGCTGGGGCAAACGGACTTCAGAGAAGAGGTTGGACTGCAGAGGTTTTTAACCCGGGTGATGAAATCGTAATTCACGGATTTGCCGCAAGACGAAATGAAACTGAATGCTATTTCGACGTCGCGCATCTGAGTGATGGTCAAGAAATCGCGATGTCCGATTCTTTTAATGCGGATATTTTAGAGCAGACACAGATCATCGAGACTTCGCCGGGCAATATGGATATTCCAAATTTTAGTCGTGTTTGGCAACGTTCACGTGGAGATGCTGGTCGTCCGCCGGCGGGTGGTCCACGGTTAGGTGGTCCAAATCGAAACGCTTGGGTATTGTCAGAGGCTGGAAGACTAGCCTTAGACTCCTATGACTCAGTTTTCGATGATCCAGCATTGGAATGCAGTCCGGTTAGTATCAGGCGTCTTTGGGGTAACAACGATCTGACTGAGATTCAGCAGACAGCTGATTTAGTAATCATAAGACATGAGTGGATGGACGCAGTTCGTGAGATAAGTCTCACGCAAGATCAGCATTTAGGAGATCTTGAGCCAAGGGTGCTAGGGCATTCAATTGGTTGGTACGAGGGCCCCACTTTAGTTATTGACACCATTGGCTATGAAGCTGGCATGTTGGAACAACACCCAGGCTTGCCACATAGCGAAAAACTCCACACCGTTGAACGTCTTACCCTTAATGAAAATGGGGAATCATTCGAAATTACAATACTGATGGAGGATGAGCTTTATTTCACAGATCAGCTAACAGTATCTAGATCTTTTGTTGCAGCAAACGCTATACCTCAAGAATATAATTGTACGCATCCGGAACTCGGGCATTAAAGCTACCAAAGCTTTTTGCTGCTATTGCTATCGTTGCAGAGGAGGTTGTCCACCAATCCGATCAGCAAGGTGTCCAAGTGCTATAGCAAAGAGGTGTGACCGGTTCCATCGAAGAATAGAGCGATAGTTCTGGTAGACAATAAATGCAGGCTCATTACCATCGTTAGGTAGTACTATCGATCCATTTAGGTCTGCAGTGGACAGCGTTGCCCCATCGATTCTTTTTATGCCTAGTTCGCTCCACTCGTTAAGTGGTTTCTGTACATCAAGTCCTGCTAGGCTTGTATCAAAACCATCAGGTATCTCTACTTGACGCCCCCATATGTAGCCTGGGCGCCATGAAGCAGCCATATAATTAGCAGCTGATTCGATAGCATCTGCAGAACTACCCCAAATATCTTTGCGTCCATCTCCATCACCATCTTTTGCATAATCTATAAATGTTGATGGCATGAATTGAAGTTGGCCCATAGCCCCAGCCCACGATCCTTTCATTGCCTCCGCACTGATATGCCCCTCATCGATAATACGCAAGGCATTTAGCAGCTCTCGTCGAAAAAAAGTGGCTCTTCGGGGATCATAGGCAAGTGTCACAAGTGAGCTAATAACACCATCATTACCCTGATAGTTCCCATAACTACTTTCGATCCCCCAGGCTGAAACAAGCACGCGAGCTGGAATGCCATAACGATTTGAGACATCTTGAAGCAAAACGCTATCTTCCATGAGGCGTCGACGTCCTTCTGTGATACGCGCATCTGTCACTACGCGATCAATATAAGTCCAGAAGTCAAGCCGTGATTCAGCCTGATTTCGGTCACGTTCGATAACCCGTTCTACAGGTTGCACGTTAACTAGCGCAGTATCTAGGGTTGCCTCTGAGATTCCAGAAACTATTGCTTCAGCCCGAAACTCTTCAAGCCACTCATTAAATGGTTGAGGGTTTTGAGCTAGAGACTCCATGCTCAGTAGTATTAATAGCATTAGCTTGGGAATAATTTTGCTTATTTTCATTGCAATCCTCCCCTTGAGTATGAGCATTGAATTTTAGACATGATAAACATATTTTATCGGAGATGAATTTCAATAATGCAGTTTATTGTAAATAAGCAAAATTATTATGTGTGTTGTTTTTATGGTAATAATCTCTCTTTAGACGCAATCTGTTATAAATTTTGTAAAAATAAAATAGAATTCATGGGTTAATGAATAAGAACTACAGGGGAACCAACATGAAGATGGTTAAGTTTATTTCGGTAGGGGTCGGTTTAGGAATGGTGGCTATGACGGGCTTTGCTCAACAGCCTATGAGCTTTTTTATCACTAGTGAAGGGCCAGGTGATGGAGGTAATTTAGGCGGATTAGCTGGAGCAGATGCACATTGCCAGCAATTGGCTGCTGCTGCTGGTCAAGGTGATGCAACGTGGCGGGCTTATCTAAGCCAAGCTGCTGGAGGTGGTGCGGCGGCAGTTAATGCCCGTGATCGTATTGGAAACGGCCCTTGGTATAACGCTAATGGTGTTTATATTGCTTGGGATGTAGATGGGCTACATGAGGATCGTAACAATATTCGGAAGCCAACAGCTGTTGATGAGAATGGCAATGAAATTGCCGGAGCAGGCGACTCACCAAACCGACATGATATTTTAACGGGCTCTAATAGTGCGGGTAATTTGCCAGATGGAGGTTTTGTACCTGGAGGCGGACCTGGTTTTACAACTACTTGCAGTAACTGGACTAGTGGCGATGCAGGTAATGCCGTGGTTGGACATCATGATCGCCTAGGTGGACCTAGTGCTTCTTGGAATGCTGTGCATAGCACCCGTAGTTGTTCACAGTCGGATCTCGAATCGACAGGCGGAGACGGTTTGTTTTATTGCTTTGCAGCCGACTAATTTTATTGAGTTGAATGCCTTCATGTAATGAAGGTTTCTCGTTGGCCGCCAGATAACGCTTTACTTTGCTTTATCTGTGTGGCCATCGAGCAAGTTATTTCTGATCAGGCAGAAAAATGAGTCTTGAAGAGCTTAAGCTGCCATCACCTAAATTAATTCTTTATATAAGCCCAGTGCTTATAGTTTGTGTATGGCTCTTTCTAGATTTTGTTATAAGAGATCCGTCGACAATATTATTTGCATTGATAGCGCTTGGCTCAGATATTTTAGTTAGAAATCTTACTAGTGGGATCTTCACTGATAGATATTGGTTTGTTGTGGTTGTGGGCCAATCATTTTTTAGTATTTTTTACTTTTTTCTACCCGCGGTATCTTTTGTAGCGCTTGCAATAAAAAAACTTAAGACAAAAGTTATTTCATTGGTATTGATAATTTGGTTGGTTTTTTACTTGATGTGTCTGACCTTTCTTTTTGATCTGAGGACATTATTAAGATTTTTGTAATTATTTAATACCAAACTGCGCTGGATAAAAAATTATTTTTTTCTATAAAAACTTTATGAAAATATAAGAAGGAGTTTTTTTTAAGTCTAGTGGTACAATATTTGACGCAAAAAATAAGTTTGAAATGAAAAAAAAACACGTCAAAATTAGTGATATCAACTGTGGGTCAGATAAATTATTCCTTATCAGTGGGCCATGCGTTATTGAGTCTGAGGATCTAATGATGCGAACTGCTGAGCAGCTTAAAGGCATTGCTCAGGAGCTTAAAATTCCGCTTATTTTTAAGTCATCTTTCTCTAAAGATAACCGTAGTTCTTTGGAGTATTATCAGGGCCCTGGGTTGGATGAAGGGCTCAGAATATTAGAAAAGCTAAAAAAACAATTCGAACTTCCTGTCCTTACTGATATACATTATCCAAATCAGGCTATACCGGCTGCTGAGGTTGTAGACGTTATTCAAATTCCGGCTTATCTATGTATGCAGAGTGAACTTGTGGTAGCTGCAGCTAAGACAGATTGTGTGGTGAATTTGAAGCATGGTCAGTTTATTGCGCCAGACAATATGTCTAAGCCTGTCAAAAAAATTGAAGATTCTGGTAGTGAAAAAATTATCCTAACGGAGCGTGGTTATACTTTTGGGTATAACGATCTAGTGGTAGATCCTCGTAGCTTTCTATTGCTGAACCAGATTGGGTATCCCGTGGTTTTTGATATTACGCATACTATTCGTAAATATGGAATTCCAAGTAAAGATCCAAGAGGCGGTACTCGAGAGTTTTTGTCCGTCCTTTCTAGGGCTGGCGTAGCGGCTGGCGTTGATGGAATTTTTATCGAAGCCCATCCAAATCCACCTGAGGCATTATGTGATGCCGCAAGTCAGTACTACTTGGACCAATTAGCAGAATTTGTTAAACCACTGCTTGAAATACATAATTTAGTAAGAGCCCAAACGGTTCATTAGAAGGGTTATAAATGGATCTTTACCTAGACTCAGTTGATTTTAAAGAAATAGAACAGGCGCTAGAGTTTGGTTTCATTAAAGGGCTGACTACAACGCCTACGTTCATGCATCGCCATGGGATAACTGATATTGATAAGGCCATTGTTAAGTTGTCTGGAATGGTTCCTGAGTTACAAGTGGAAGCATTAGGAGATTCTCCTGACTCTATAATCGCCGAAGCAAATAGAATATTAAGTTTGCCTTTAGAACGAGAGCCAGTTTTTAAAGTGCCTATTTCTAATGAAGGTTTAATTGCTTGCCAGCGTCTTACTAAGAAGGGACACCGAGTTAATGTTCATCTTATTTACACGCTTAATCAGGCGTATATGGCTATTGAGGCAGGTGCAGCATTTGTGTGTCCATTGGCAGGACGCCTACAAGACCAGGGACATGATGCGATAAAGCTATATGAGCAGTGTGTAGAGGTTATTAGTAAACATAAATATCAGTCCAAGGTCATGTTTTCATCGGTCCGTTACCCGGAGCATGTGCGCCAAGCTTTGTTAGCAGGGGTTCATGTTTGTACAGCCCCCTTCAGCGTAATAAATCGTCTTTGTGAGAATTCATTGACTGCTGTAGGCACATCCCAATTTTGGGAACATACTCAGTTAATGACACAGAGTGTCAGTGATGTAATGCGACCTGAGAATCCTGTTTGTATGATATCTGAGACCTTAACGTCTGCAATGGTAAAAATGACGGAGTCCAGATTAGGTGCAGTTACCTTGGTAAATTCACAAGGGGATGTCGCTGGTATATTTACGGACGGTGATTTACGTCGGAGTCTTCAAGAGGACGGAGAAAAGATACTTACAAAAACCCTTGATAAAATTGGTTTTTCAAGAAATCCAATTACTATCGATCAAGATGCCTCTCTTGAGCAAGCGGTTAATCTTTTTAAGGAGTCTCAGGTAGATAGTATCGTGGTAATAGCTGATAACCGGCCTTCTGGCCATTTGGACATTCAGGATCTGGTTAAGATTGGACTTCTTGGGCAAGAACATCTCTAAAATTGCAGACTGTTTTATTTCACGCGGTGGGAATTTTCATGCCGACCCATCTGATTTAGTGGCTCGCCTAAAGAGTATCCAAGGACTTATTTTTGACTGGGACGGCGTCTTTAATAATGGTACTAAAGGTTCTGAATTAGCTAGTACGTATAGCGAGGCTGATTCAATGGGAACTAATATGCTGCGCTATGGTTTTTGGTTATTTAATAAGTCGTTACCTATAACAGCAATAATTACAGGAGAGACAAACAGTTCAGCGCAATTTTTAGCCGAGCGCGAACATTTTCATGTTATCTATGAAGGGATAAGGAATAAGCATGAGGTTGTTGATGAGCTATGTGGAGATTACGCTTTAGAGCATAAAAATTTGATTTGTGTATTTGATGATATCAATGATCTTAATATGGCGTCCGTTTGTGGAATAAGAATTATGGTTCGTCAAAGTTCTGCAACCTTGCTTGAAAACTTTGTAGTACAAGAGGGTTTGGTAGATTATGTGACAGCTGCAGAATCAGGTAGACAAGCGGTTCGCGAGGTTGCAGAACTCTT
>DJLG01000010.1 GCA_002434915.1 Proteobacteria bacterium UBA6522 | reverse complement strand
CCGTTTTGACTTTCTATCAGATCAAGAGATGTCAGTCCTTTTACATACGTACGACAAACGTTTGGCGAAGATGGACCAACCATTTCAACAGATCAAGTGGCTCGTATACGCTTAGAAATTAATGTTTTGAGTTAATTTCTAACTCAACAAAAATCGATGAAGAATGCATTGATTTTATGGGTCCAGCGAACCCAAATAGGCTGCAAGGGCAACTATATCTTCATCAGTTAAGTTTGCTACAGCTAAGGTCATTAATGAGGCTAGAGTTCCGGCACGTTCGCCACTTCTAAAATCATTTAATTGTCTTACTGTATACAATGGTGAGATGCCAGCAAGTCTTGGTACATCACCAAGTCCATTTAAATCCTGACCATGACAGGTAGAACAAGCAAAAGTTGTTCCATTTGCGCCAGTGGTAGCAAGGTCTTCACCACGAGCTAGGCTGCCAGCGGGAGCGTAGACTGTAAAACCAGAGTAGGGATGTCGGGCTGTTGCAAGTTCACGGTCTTGGGGGATCTCAATAATACGTCCATTAATTGGTTCCGTCCCACCATCAGGATGTATATGACGCATCCTTCCATCACCAATATAGGTTTTAGGTACGATATCTCCTTCAATAACTTCATCAATCCAGTCGATAACTTCTACACCCGCATACCATTCTGCGGCTTCTTGAATCTGCTCATCGGTAGGATCAAATCGGTTCATCCAGCTACGATCTCGACGCATAGCATTTGAACCTGATGGAGAACGTGTTGCACCGCTTCTAAAATCAGCCATCTGCCTAGTGATATATCCAACCGTTAATCCCGCTAGGTGAGCTGATTCTGGGTGACCGGCGCCCGTAAAGCCGTGGCATGCTGCACATGCTCTGACATTCTCTCCCGCGCCTCGTGCCACTACTTCGGGTACTGGGGCATGATGACTATTAGGAAACCAATCAGGTGGGTTCCAGTGATCATCAATTTCATCCTGAGAGCGTTGTAAGCTGCTGCCGGGTACCATTCTTGGTGCGTGCAAGTCGATATCAAGATCACGCTGAGGTAGCAAAGATTCGTCCATAACCTGATAGGCCCACTCTAAATCCGCACGAGCGGCAAACGTGGTTACAAGCGTTAGCAGTACTATCAACAATCTCACGATTATGTCTCCTAGGCGTTTAAAAGAACGCTATTAGTCAAGTTTTGTATAAGATACCGTATTCTACACATCAGTCTACTGCCAATATGTCAAAGTCCGCTATAACTTAAATAATATTTAAAGTATGTGGTTAGGCAAATCACCTTAATCACAACGTATTATGATGTTCTCAGTCTGTAAATCACCATAAATTTATATGAAAAATCGAACTCAATGGGGTCTAGCAATTCGTCTTTTTCTGCGCGATTGGAAAGGTGGGGAGACTGGCGTTCTTTTAGGTGCATTAATTGTCTCGGTGGCAGCAATGAGTGCCGTTGGGTTATTTACTGATCGCGTGATGCAGGCTGTGACACAGCAAGCAGGAGAGATGCTAGCTGCTGACTTAAGGCTTGAGTCAAGCTACCCATTGCCTGAGCAATATGAAGATCAAGCTAATGAACTCAGCTTAAGTACTGCTGAAGTCATTCAATTTAGAAGTGTTGTATTAGCTGGAGATTTAAGTTCTCTTTCCGATATTCGTGGTGTTTCAGCTGGTTATCCATTAAGAGGGGAGGTTCGTATTGCGGATCAATTAGCTGATGTTCCTTATGTTGCATCAGGTATTCCTCTTCCCGGTGAAGTATGGGCTGAACCGTCACTTTTAGTACGTCTCAATCTTATGGTTGGCGATACAGTGCAAGTTGGAGATCTGGCTTTGCGCGTGAGTAAAACATTAGAGTTTCGTCCAGATGAGGGCTGGAGGTTAATGGAGCTTGCGCCAACCCTTTTATTAAATATTAGTGACATTGAAAAAACCGGGCTTATTCAGCCCGGTAGTAGAGTGGAATATGAATTGCTTTTCGCTGGGAACCAAAGGGAAGTAAATTCTTTTCGTGGGGTTCTTGAAGAGTTAATGGGACCAGATGAGTCACTTGATGACATAAGTGATGGTCGACCAGAGGTTCGATCATCAATTACTCAAGCGGAACGTTTTTTGACATTATCTGCTTTGGTCAGCGTGCTTCTTGGTGGAGTTGCGGTGGCTATGTCTGCAAGGAGATATCTGGTTCGGCATTTGGATGATGTGGCCTTGATGAAATGCTTAGGTGCTCAGCACTCAGATGTTCTCAATCTTATTCTTGCTCAATTTATGATTCTAACTATTATTGCTGCCATTCTAGGGAGCCTAGTAGGGTTCCTAGCTCAGCATGGATTAACATTTTTGCTTGATGGTTTAGTTGAAGCAGAACTTCCTAATCCTGTAATTAGTAGTTTTTTTATGGGACCAATTACAGCATTGACTGTGGCTTTTGGGTTCGCATTACCTCCTTTACTGCAACTCAAAAATGTTCCTCCAGTGCGTGTCTTACGTAATGATTTAGAAATACCTCCAATGAGTTATATGCTGGTTTATGGAACTGCAATGGCAACCGTGGTGGTTATGCTTTGCTGGCTTTTCCGTGATATTCGGTTGATTGGTTATCTATTTCTAGGAACTCTTGGGACATTAGCTGCATTATATTTTTCTGGGTACTTGTTGGTTTCTGGAGCTCAACGTTTTCGTGGCAGTGTAGGTATTGCATGGCGTTATGGTATTGCAAATGTTGCGCGTAGAGGAAAAGAGAGCAGCATTCAAATTGTTGCTTTTGGCGTTGGCTTAACGGTATTGCTTCTTCTTACTATTGTTCGTACTGAGTTAATGACGGAATGGCAATCAACTCTTCCCGAAGCCGCTCCAAACCATTTTGCAATAAATATTCAACCGAACGAACGTGAGACCTTTGAGCGTGTGCTAATGGAGAATGGGATTGAAAGCCCTGTATTTGCTCCTTTAGTCCGGGCACGTATTAGTCATGTAAATGGAGTGCCGCTATCTCAATATGAAGCTAAAGATGAGGCAGCTGAAGAAGAGTTAAACGATGATCTCAACGTTTCTTGGTCAGCTACATTAAATCCAGATAATGAGCTTGTAGACGGAGAGTGGTGGGATGAATCAACTAGCGAGCCACAGCTATCACTTGAATGGGAAGAGCTAGAAGACATGGGATTGTTGCTTGGTGATCGGCTTACCTTTTCAGTTGCTGGTGAAAGCGTAACGGCTCGTATTACTAGTACAAGACGTATTAATTGGGACTCCTTTAGCCCAAATTTCTTTATGGTAGTTAATCCTGGGTTGATGGAAGGATTTGCACATACATATATAACAAGCTTTTATCTCGAACCAGAAAAAAGAGCTACAGCTCTTAGCTTAGCATCGGCAATGCCTGGGGTTTCCGTAATTGATATTGATGCTGTTCTAGATCAGGTAAAAAGAGCAATGGGTAGTGCAGCACTAGCTGTTCAGTATGTGTTTCTTTTTACACTTGCAGCTGGTGTGATGGTCTTGTTAGCAGCTATTCAGTCAACTCGTGATGAGCGAATGTATGAAAGTGCTGTGTTAAGAACATTAGGTGCTGGTAGAAAGGTAATTCTTCAGGGGGTAGCAGCTGAATTCGTTGCTCTTGGGGTAATTGCTGGAATTTTAGCCGCAACTAGTGCTGGCGCCTTGGGTATATTTCTCTCCCGAGAGTTTTTCGATCTTGTATACCTGCCAGGACCATTGCTTGGTCTGTATGGCCTTCTAATTGGAGCGGTAGTTGTAGGTGTAAGCGGCACACTAGCCACACGTTCAGTTGTTAGTGAACCGCCTGTTTCAACTCTTAGAAGTATTTGATCCTAGCTCTAATGCCAGTGTTGATGTTCCTCTGACCATACACGACCAGCAGTAGCGGATGATGATGCGCCGGGGTCGTATTCATCAACAGAAGTAAGAAAAACGATTAGTCCGCCTGTTAGTATTGTTGCTACTACACCAACAACAATACGCATGCCAATAGACATATTGTCTCGCTTTAAAAAACAACACTTTTTATATTTTTTTTTGCTGCCGCATGGACAAGACTGATTACGTCCTATAGTCGCCATAACTAGTTGCTTCCTAAACTATGATATTTGATAGTAAACCAGTTTCTATCAGCATATGCCAGTCATATCAGAATCGAAACGTATAGTTTAATTTTAAGGCTAAGTCAGCCGAAACGGAGCTATATCTATTATCTCTGTCAAAATCTTGTAAGTTATGATTTAGCACTATGTATGCTTCTCTGCCTGCTTCAGGTATCCAGTGTAATCTTGCATTGATACCCATGGTTTCACTTATATCATCGTACTGAAGGAGGGTTACCCAAGAAAGTGTTGAGGAGAAAATTACATCGCTTCTTAGTTGTACGAGCCGAGTAGTAAAATCACCATGAGGTAGTTTGACATCATTCAGTGTGTAATTAAGAGTTGTTCGGAATCGTATTGATGGCCGCCATCCCAAACCAATGCTGCTACGTTCGCGTTCACCATCATAAAAATCTCCCGATTTGTAGTTGATGCTGCCCCAAAATGTTTTAGTGTGATCGCTTTGAAGTTGGAGCTCAGTTTCATTAAAAGAGTAATTGCCTGTAGGGATTACGACTGATTCAAGCCCTCTTTCCCAAATTTTATATGTCTCTGTAAGCGCTTCTTGAGTTGCATGAAAATAAAGGTACCCTCGGGTTCGGGCTGAGCTATCTATCTCAAGCGCCCTAAGAGTGACTACTTGTGTCTGTAATCCTCCAGTGATTAGCTCGATTCGCTGAGCATCTATGCCAGAGTATATTGCCGTATATCGACCTCCAGGTGGTCGTTTCGTATAGCCTAGTTTAAAAGTTTGATCTCTGACGCCTGATCGATTGACATAGCCTAATGCAGGAAAAAAATTTTCTTCAATTTCCTTGAAGCCTATTTGTCCACGAAAACCTGTTGAGTTTGGGGCTCGAAGCCGAAAACCGTACGCTCTATCCTTTTCATCAATTCCATCTGTATTTGACTGTTGATACCAAAGGTCTGCTTCTAGTGCACGTCCTCCTGCTAAGCGTGTATTGGCATAGCGAAAATCGGCGCCAATAAGGGAGTTATCTTTATTTGAACGTGGGTCACCATCAGTGACTATCATGCCAATGGTAGATTCTTCTAGTATGTTCATAGCGGCACGGCCAACAAAAATATCTGTGGCTGTTACATCTCCATGCTCGGCTTGCTGGATAGCTAAGGCTCCCAGGTTCCAGCCTCCGACACGTCCAGCCAGTTTTCCCCCTATGTCGAGATCAACAGGTTGACCATTTGCACTAAGTCCAATACGTCGCGAGAAGAAGGGTTGGGCGCTCTGAAGGTCTGGGCGTGAAAAAGTGTCATTTTGCCCAGCACTATAACCATCTAGACTACCGATTCGGCCAAATTGAAAAATATCTGAATCTCGAAGAAAAAAATCTCGTTTTTCAGGAAAGAAAAGATTGAAGCGAGTGAGCTCAACCTGTCGATCATCTACTTCTGTCGCCGAAAAATCGGTATTAAAGGTAAGCGCTGAATTTAACGATGGCGTTATTTTGTAATAGATGTCGAGTGAGGGGGCAGTATCGTCGTTATTTGCTCCGGGGCTAGCGTGGGTTTTTTGGGTATTTAGCACCACCGACGGCACGACATCTAAACCACGCCCAAGTTGAAGATCTTCAAAACCTACGGCAATCCCTGCAATACTTGGATTGGTTGTTTGGTTTCGAGATACCCATGCAATTCCTTCTTCACCCCGACTAATATCTCGTTCAAAATTAATGCCCCAGGTATCATTGTTAGGATCAAAGGAAAGGGTTTTGAATGGAATTAGCATTTCTGCACTCCAACCATCGTTGTTAGTAGTAGCTGCTGCTTGCCAAATCCCATTCCAATTCATGTCTGTATTAGTGGTGTTGACAAAAATTCCCTCCATTCTGAGTCCGTTAGGATTTACCTGAAATCTATACCCATTTCTTTTGTCATTGAATGTATCAATAATCACCGCAAACAGCTCATCACTCCAAAAGGCTTCTCCCTGTCTAAGGACATTAGAAACCATTGCTTCCGGATTAGAATCCATAAGGCGAGCACCTACATATAAAGCTTCATCATCGTAGTAGATATATATATAAGTTTCTTGGGATGGTTCAATGTATTCTGTTGGTTCTACCTGATGCATATCGTTTATTTGCGTGGCTTGGTTCCAGATAGGTTCATCTAATAAGCCATCGATATCGGGAGCTATATTGAGACGGCTTATATTAAGACTCTTAATACTTGCGCCAGGTTGTGCCGCATTCTGTGCAGTTGAAATATTAAATGACAGGCTGAGCAGTAAGTAAGTTGTAATCTGGGTTAAGGATCGCTTTATTGATAAATTTTGATTCAAATTATGCGCCTCTTTTTCTTTAACTTATGAAAGGCTCAATCGCTCATAAATACACGGTGATAGTTAATTGTGCAGTAAACATAGGTATAGACGAATTAAAAGTTTGACACTTTTAAATGCTTAATTGAACGTAAGCTACGAATCTATAACCGGGGTAAGCTGGAGAATATCGCTTACTACTGTTAATTTTTTCAATTGAATAAGATGTTTGGTCTATTAATAGCGACTAATAGTCATACATATGTGTATGTAAACATATAATGCTATATGCTTATGAAATGAGCCTTTTGAAATCAAGTAATTGCATAGAAGAATCATCATCTGGGGGATCTGGAGCATCCGGTGGAAGAGTTGCCCGACGCAGGCTACGTATGCGTGAGGCGCTATTACAGGCTGGTGCCAGGCAGTTTTCTGCACGAGGAATTGACACAGTTAGCGTAGAGGATCTTTTAGAGGAGGCTGATGTTTCTCGGGCTACTTTCTATGATATTTTTCCTAATAAAAACAAGCTATTAAAAGATATTATTAATCCAGTGCTTAAGAAGGCCACCCAGAGTGTCAAGGAGTTGGAGCAATTACCAGCTGAACTAGCGCTAAACTCGCTTTTTAAAGTTTATCTCGACCTCTGGCTAGAACATAAAGATGGACTAATGTTGATTCCGTTGGTGGACGCAAGTGCTTTTGAATACTTTCAAGGTCAGCATGAGGTTCTCAATCAGGCTTTAATGTCAGTCCTAATGAAGGCAGAAAAAAATAATCTGCTGCGTAATGGAAGTGCTAATTATTCCTTACGTATATTAGCTAGAACAGCCATTCCACTTTTAAAGGTTTATGACGGTCATCCTTCGAGGGATGAATTATTTCTTGATGGAATGAAAGCCTTGTTAGTGAGATTTGGCTAGAATTATTGTGAATTCCTCTTTAAATCAGCGGAATGCTGGAAATACTGCTTTGTTAGCTGTTCTTTTTGCAGGAGTTCTAATTAGTGCTTTAGATATTGCAATTGTTGGGCCAGCTTTGCCAGCAATCCAAAATGACTTCGCAGTTAGTGGTAGGGCTCTATCATGGGTTTTTAGTGCGTACATACTAACTGGTCTAATAAGTGCCCCGTTAATGGCGAAGCTTTCAGACCGATACGGACGCCGTAATGTTTATCTTTTTGACATTGCATTATTTGGACTAGGTTCATTGGTCGTAGCTATATCTGCCAGTTTTGAGATGCTACTTATCGGAAGGGTTCTTCAAGCCTTTGGTGCCGGCGGGATTCTTCCAGTTGCTAGTGCAGTAATTGGCGATACTTTCCCTGAAGAACGTCGTGGACCTGCGTTAGGATTGATTGGAGCAGTCTTTGGT
>DJLG01000015.1 GCA_002434915.1 Proteobacteria bacterium UBA6522 | reverse complement strand
TACGCCAATTGGCTGATGAACCACAACTATTCGATTATCACCCGATGGTGAGGCCAAAATCTCCCCATAATTTCTAACGGCCTCTTCCGAATACCAGCGAAAAAACTCAATCGCATAATCAGTCTCTCCATAAGCATCATTTAAAGCTTTACCATTTTCTCGAACGATATACTCAGCAATTTGCTCACGCCGGGAACGTAACATTTCCCACCCACAACGAAGAACTTCAGCTCGGTCACGAGGCTTTCTTCCTGCCCATTCAAGACCTGCCGCATGAGCAAATTCAACAGCACTCGTGACGTCATCAACAGAAGCACTAGCCACTTTCGCAATCGTTTCTTCAGTTGCAGGATCATCAACTGCAAAGGTTGCACGATCGGATGCTGGGACCCACTCGCCCCCAATAAATAGATCTGTTTTCATAATATTCTTAGTAGTAGTTAGACAGCTAAGGCTTTGCTTAGTACTTATTTGCAATAAATAAGTCTTGAGCAGGAAATAAAGTGATAACCCGGCAACCGTCTGGGGTTACAACCACTTCCTCTTCAATTCGTGCAGCACCATTACCATCGGCCGCAGGACAATATGTTTCAAGGGCAAAAACCATTCCCTCCTGTATTTCGAATGGGTTATCAAATGATACAAGACGACTAATAATAGGTCGCTCGTGTAAGGCAAGCCCCACGCCATGCCCGAACTGTAATCCAAAGGCCTCCATCTCATTAGCGAAACCAAATTCCGTTGCAGCCGGCCACTTCGCAGCAATCTTATCGGTAGTAACACCAGGCCTCACCATATTAATAGCAACATCGATCCATTCTCTGGCGCGACAATAGGCATCTTGTTGGGCCTCTGTAGCCAGACCTACATTGAGTGTCCGGTAATAACAAGTCCTATAACCCATGTAAGATTGTATTATGTCAAAAAAAGCCTGATCTCCAGGTCTATACATACGATCTGTGAAATTATGGGGATGCGGACTACAACGTTCTCCAGAAACTGCATTTATAGCTTCAACATCATCTGACCCATTTTCATAAAGCAACTTGTTAGCAAGCGCCACCATTTGATTCTCTCTAGCACCAGGCTTAAGTGCTTCAGCAATTCCCTGATAGGCACCATCAACTATGGCTGCAGATTGATTTAATAATACTATTTCATCCATGCTCTTAATCTGCCGAGCATCTAGCATCATTTGCTGGCCATCCCTAACCTCTATCCCAGCTGCCTGCAAGGCAAACATCATAGGTGGCTCACAGATATCCACTCCTAATGGCATATCCGCCACGCCCTCGACCTGCAATAAACGTTTGATTTCCTCAGCGGCCTGTTTAAATAGCCCTGCCTCCTCAGCAACCGAGCCACGCAACCCCAACATACCTGCCTTACAGCGATCCGGATCTAACCATGGGGAGAACAGACGATGATGAGTTGCAGCCGAACCAAAATCCCATAGATAGGGTTCAGAATTACCAGTAAACAATGAGTAGCGGCATATTTTGTCTCTGGACCATTCGCCAATAACACTGCTAGTAATGTAACGAATATTATTATTATCGAAACATAAAATTGCGCCAAGCTCAGAATTTTTTAGGGCTGAACGAGTACGCGCAACGCGATAATCACGTAACCGATCAAAATTAACGCGTTCCTCAAAATCGACCGACATGGAGCCGGGAGCAGCAATCGGCCTATCCCAATTCCAATTTGGAGACATCTCATTCGTTGTCATAATTTCCTCATTATCATCAGTTGGCATGGTTGTTTATTTTCTAATGCTGATGATTCTTTACAGATTAGCCAGCTCAAACAACCATGCTTTTTCTAGTGGCGGTGGGGACGAGCACCATGGCTATGACAGGTCTTACCTGTAGCCAATTGGGGCTTGTTATTATTTGGCCTAATACTTTGAGCCAGTGTGGCACGACTACATCCGCATGGAGTGGCTGCGGCTAGAGACTTATTAACTACTGTACTTCGACGAATAGGCTTTCCCATAACTGCCAAACCACCAGTTATAACCCGACGAACAGGATCACCAGTCTCGGGATGAACCAAAATTCGTTCATCATTCATGCCCTGGAAGACCTCGAAACGTTCAGGCACCTCGTCTCCCACGGGAATTGATTCATAAACATACGTCGGCATCAGATTTATCCTGCTGTTTTAACGTGTCTAGTGTAGCCCAAAAAATGTCAATTAATTAAGAAAAACTCAAAGGTCCTAGTTGCTCGAGTTAGAAGAGTTCATAACAACTAACTTAACCATGCCCCATAAAACAGCCGTACCGCAGTAACAAGCAATACAACCCTGATTAATATGCCAAAATTATCCGGGTGAATGAAATGCCTCAACCATCTTCCGACTGGAACAAAAAGCATAGCAGGAACTACAGCAATTAAACTTTGAATCAACTGTTCGAGGGGAAATGCTCCAAATACCGTAAGCATGGTTATATGCCCAAACCCCAGAAACATAAAAACTGATGAAAATGCAAAAACATAGGTTCTTGGCCCTACACCCAATGCATCTACATACGGCACAAGCACGGGGGCACAGATTCCTGTTGCGCCCTGGAGTGCCCCACAAGCAAAACCTACAGGAGGAGCAAATTGGCGACGTGATTGTTTAGATAGTCTTAATTCCGGGTGCAAAAACCTTAATGCTAAGTAAACAAGAACCCATATAGAAAGTACTGTTGCTAAAAAGCGCCCACTAGAAACATAAAGGATAATGGCGCCTAGCCCCACGCCAGGAATTCCAGCCAATAGCATGTATGGTAACTCAGGGATTTCAAAATAAGTGTCCCGTTCTTTCCAAGCCAACCAAGCATTAGTTACAAGCGTAGGAAACAGCATAATCATCACTGCATCCTTAACACCAAGGAAGCTTGCCATGATAGGTACTGCGACAGCCGGCAAACCTAGGCCTGTTATGCCCTTAGTTAGACCACCAGCTGCAAGAGCTAATGCAATAATCAGCCATGCATCTGAAGTTAATTCAACCAAAACAAGTGCTCACGTAAAAGGCTCTCCTAAAATTGAAGGCTTCATTTTTGAAAGGTTCTATGGGGTAATTGTCGCAATACAACAAGAATTATGTGGCCATATAGCTTGTCACTATATACGCTAAGCCTTTCAGAATCTGGGATAATATAAAATAATAAGGCAGACGATCGAAAAGAAAACGTCAGTTGGCCGATAACCACAACAAGGTACGACGCATGTATAACCTAAAAAAATTTCGGGGAGCCATTCGAACTGGCTCCTTAACAGCAACTGCAATGGTTCTATGCGCCTGCGGTGGCGCCATGGATGGAGGCCAGATGGCTGAAGAAACATATGTCATCAAATTTCCTCATGTCACAGCGCCTGGAACACCAAAAGGCCGAACTGCCGAAAGGTTTAAAGAACTTGTGGAAGAACGATTTCCTGACAAAGTTACGGTGGAGGTCTATCCCTCAAGCCAGCTCATGAATGATGATGATTCTCTCGAAGCATTGGCTTTTGGTGAAATTCAAATGATTGCTGTTTCACTTTCAAAATTTGATCGATTAACCCAAGCATTTCAGATTTTTGACCTTCCATTCCTGTTCCCAGACCTCACTACTGTTGAGGCATTTCAAGCTAGTCCAGCTGGTCAAGACCTACTAAATGTTATCAGTGACAAAGGTTTTTTAGGTCTCGCTTTTTGGCATAACGGCATGAAGCAGTTCTCAGGACCCATGCCATTACGTCTGCCTGAAAATGCCGAGGGCCTGAAGTTCCGAATTATGGAATCGGATGTACTCCAAGCACAGGTCCAAGCGATCGGAGGAAATCCTCAAAAAATGGCTCTAGGGGAAGTCTATCAAGCTCTTCAAACGGGAGCGATTGATGCACAAGAGAACACCTGGTCTAATATTTTTTCATCAAAATTTTTCGAAGTTCAACCATATGTAATGGAGACCAATCATGGTTATATCGGATACTTCGTGGCAGTAAATCCAGATTTTTGGCTTTCTTTGCCTACTGATATACGAACAGGGGTAGAAGATGCTCTTAACGAAGCCACCGCGTGGGGTAATGCTCAGTCAGAAGAAATAAATCAGACTGCAAGAAATAACGTGGCAGAATCAGGCCGTAGTGAAATCGTAAACCTTAATGATGAAGAGCTTTCCGTATGGCGTGAGACAATGGCACCAGTATGGCAACAATTTGAAGATCAAATTGGCGCAGAACGAATCGCTGCTGCTGCTGCTTTATAACTTACAACTTAGGCACTAAACACTTGATGTCTATTGGATCTCTAATCCGAAGTACCATAAACCGCCTGGAAGAAGCCTTCATGGCTATTTCACTTGCATTCATGACGCTGCTAACTTTTACACAGGTTGTACTGCGTGAATTTGGTGCGGGGTGGGTATGGTCCCTAGAGGCTACTACTTATACATTTGCTTGGATGGTCTTAGTTGGTATGTCTTATGGCGTGAGAACTAAAAGTCATATCGCTGTTGACCTTTTTGCAAGGAAACTGCCCCCTAAAATACGCCGAATAGTCGCATTGGGAGCAGTTGGACTCTGCCTGCTTTACTGCGGATTCATGTTTTATGGGGGAAGCATTTTTGTGGACCGATTAATCACGCTTGGAAACAATGCGCGCGATATCCCTTTGCCTCGTTGGCTTCTCACTGGAATTATGCCAGTCGCCTTTTCACTGCTTGCATACAGATTTTTAGAGCTTGCCTGGGCAATCAATAAAGGTATCGAAACTGGACTAACAGCAGATCATGGTGCACACCACAATAATAAAGGTGGTACAGAAACATGAGCGCGCTCTTTTTGCTAGCAATTCTTTTTGTCTGTCTAACCGTTGGTATACCAGTAGCAATTTCTCTAGGACTTGCCAGCATATCCACGATCCTGCTGTTTGCAGACCAAAGTCTTTTATCGTTAGCCCAGAGATTCTTTCACACGATGCAGATCTATCCGCTCCTTGCGGTACCGTTTTTTATTTTAGCGGCAACGTTCATGACCACCGGTGGTGTCGCAAAACGTATGATCGATTTTGCTAATGCCCTAGTTGGTCATTTTCGTGGTGGTCTAGCTATGGCAGCGTTACTTGCCTGCGCATTTTTCTCTGCTGTTTCTGGTTCTGCGCCTGCCACAGTGGTAGCTGTAGGTGGGGTTATGATTGGAGGCATGATCAACTCCGGCTATACGCCGCGGTTTGCCTCAGGTGTGATTTGTAATGCCGGCACATTAGGGATTCTGATTCCACCATCTTTGGTAATGGTCATCTACGGGGCTGTTACAGAGTCTTCTATAGGCAATCTCTTTATCGCAGGTATGCTGCCAGGCCTAATATTAACTCTGGCAATGATGGCCACGATTGCAATAATTGCTCGGCGCCAGGACCTGCCGCGCCAGCCACGTGCAACATTGAGTGAATTACTTCGCGCAGGCTGGGAAGCGTTATGGGGATTAGTTCTTCTGCTGATCATTCTAGGTGGAATTTATGCTGGTATATTTACACCGACCGAGGCAGCAGCAGTTTCTGCGGTTTACGCGTTTTTAATAGCGGTTTTTATCTATAGAGACATACGCTTCAAAGATGTGCCTAAGGTATTGACGGAAAGCGCGAAGACAACCGCGATGCTTATGTTCATTATTGCAAATGCTTATCTGTTTGCATTCGTGCTTACAACAGAACAGATACCGCAAGCCGCATCTGAATGGATTATAGGACTAGGTCTGCCTCCATGGGGATTTCTTATAGTTGTTAATATTCTTCTATTGGTATTTGGCAACTTTATGGAACCAACATCCGTAGTCCTTATTCTTACGCCAATAATTTTTCCAATTGCAACCCAGATGGGCATAGATCCAATTCACCTGGGGGTTATGATGGTGCTGAATATGCAGATTGGACTGGTAACTCCACCGGTTGGTCTAAATCTATTTGTAACAGCTAGTGTTGCTAAAACTCCTATGGAGGAAGTAATCAAAGCAGCTGTTCCATGGTTAATCGTACTTTTTACCGTATTAATTCTTGTGACCTATATTCCATGGATATCCCTGATAGTCCCAACCCTACTTGGGGTTATATAAAGCCTTATATAAATTTCACAAACTTTAAAGATCAAAAATGTTAAATTAAAAAATATAGCATTAACTATAAATCACTATAAAAACTCTACGTTGAATAAACCTATCATTAATATGGCTAGACGTACGCTAATAGGCGTAGGGTATTTGGCGTTCACATGCCGCATGTTAATCCCCGCTGGATATATGCCAACGGCTTGGGGTGAAGGGGGACCGATAACCCTTTGTCCAATGGGAGCTCCATCTTCACTTTTATCCCAAAATTCTGATCATGATCACCATGGTAGTGAAGATAGCCCATCTCATGATTTACTTTGGGAGAACTGTCCACTTGGTGCACTGGCTGATACAGCCACTTTCATACCAAGCTTTAATTTCTTTATCCCACAGCTTCAATTCACTTCAAAAACTGCGGTAGCACATGCCAGTAGCAGTTCATCATTTTTCCTTGGGTTTAAATCTAGGGCCCCGCCCTTTCTTCGTCATTTGAGTTAAATAATTTTTATCTGCCATCTCGACAGTAATTGTTGCGTGGCAGCCTACAAAAAAACCAAACAAACGGAGAAAACTTATGTTTTTGCGTTTTATGATTTTTATCATAGCGTCAAGCTACACATACCAGAACACCTATTCTCAGGGTGTAAATCGAGCTGATGATCATGCGCCGATAAGCGTTATGGGAGACCACTACCATTCAGCCGGTGAAGTCATGTTCTCTTATCGTTATATGTCAATGGCTATGGAAGGGAGTCAAATAGGTAGCAGTAAAATCTCATCAGATTTAATTGCTACAACAATACCCAACCGATTCTCATCTATGGACGGCCAACCGCCAACCCTGCGAATCGTACCCACTAAAATGACCATGAATATGCATATGCTAGGCGCCATGTATGCGCCTGCTGATTGGATAACGCTCATGGCGATGGTTAACTATTTAGACAATGAAATGCATCATTCGACCTATAAGGGCATGATGGGAACAACAGTCCGTGGCAGCTTCACCACAAAAACCAGCGGCTTAGGTGACACAAAGTTTAGCGCTCTTATCAGAGCACGAGAAACTGAATCAGACCGGTTGCATATAACTGCTGGAATCTCGATACCAACAGGTGACCTAGACCAGACTGCAACCATACTTAATCCAATGGGTATGAAACCAACAATACGTGCTCCCTACGGAATGCAGCTAAGTTCAGGCACTAATGATTTCATCGGTGGTCTAACCTATTCTCAGTTTCATGATGGATGGAGTTGGGGTACCCAGTGGCAAAGCACAATAAGAACTGGCACTAATGACGAGAACTACACTTTAGGCGATGAACATCGCATTACCGGTTGGTATAGCAGACCTTTTCCATTTACCTCGAACTTCAGTTGGTCAACTCGGGCAGAATATTTTAATCGAGGGAATATTCAGGGTATGGACTCAAAAATTATGGGTCCAGTGCAAACAGCAGATCCGGATAATTATGGGGCTAATAGAATTAGTATAGGCTTGGGAATAAACTTTGCCACAGGAAGTGGTCACCGCGTCGCGCTAGAGTATGTAATACCAATTCAACAAGATTTGAAGGGACCCCAACTCAAGGCAGAAAACCAGATGACGTTAGGATATCAATTTACCTTTTAAAATCAGCCTGGGTTGGGTCAAGCTAACGCTCCAATCCAGGCATTCCTTTCTAGTAGATTGGTGCGACTGTCACAATCAATCCATCTAACTCTTCGGTGACCTCAATTTGGCAGGTCAGTCTACTATTATCTTTGCGATCAACTGCCGCTTC
>DJLG01000115.1 GCA_002434915.1 Proteobacteria bacterium UBA6522 | reverse complement strand
TGTCATAGAAGAGAATAAAAACCCGAGGAGAACCCATGGCTAGCCGTAGAGATTTCTTAAAAACCGCTGGTAGCGTTGCTTCTAGCGCCTTTTTGTTAACGCATGCAGAAAAGATTCTCGCCCAATCAGCAAGGCGCGAAATATCTATTGATGGCAGGCGTGCAACAACAATAGATATACATGCTCACTGCGTTTTTCCAGAGGTATCTGAAATCCTTTCTGGAACTAACTTTTCCGATGTAGGGTTTGCTCCATGGCAGGCTCTTGGGCCGGAACGTATAGACTCGATGAATCAACGCGGAATTGACTATCAAGCACTTAGTATTAATAGATACTGGTGGTATGGTGCAGACCGCGCTCTCGCTAATGATATTGTCAGAATGCATGACGAGGGTATGGCTGAATGGGTTGCAGAGCATCCAGATCGTTTTGTTGCGCTCACCTCACCCTCCCTTCAATTTCCAGAACTTGCAGCTGAACAGCTTGAATATGCTATGAATGAGTTAGGGCATCGAGGTGCTTCCGTAGCTGGACATTGCAACAACGAAAGCCTGTCCGAACCAAAATATGATCCGTTTTGGGCAAAAGCTGAAGAGTTGGCTGCGCCAGTATTTATGCACCCTAACAATGCTCAAAACTTAATTCGAGAGGGTGGTTTTGATGGACGGGGAGAACTTGGTAATGTCATTGGCAACCCCTTAGAAACATCAGTCTTCCTCACCCGTTTGATGTTTGATGGAACGCTGGATAAATTTCCTGGGCTTAAGGTTGTAGGAGCTCATGGAGGCGGGTATCTACCGTCCTATCTAGGTCGCACCGAAGTAGCATGTGAAGTGCGAAACAATGCAAATTGCTTAAGTATGAAACAACCTAGTGATTATCTTAAAGATCAGATTCTTGTTGATACCATGGTGTTCTCCGACGAAGCACTTAGACACCTGGTAGCAGAGATGGGCACTGAACAGATAGTTTATGGAACAGATATTCCATTCAACTGGCCTGACACACTGGACCTCGTTCTTGATGCAGATTTTCTTAGCAGCGATGAGAAAATAGCAATTATTGGAGGTAATTTGGCTGCTTTACTGCGAATCGATACATAACTGTTAAAGCAGTAATAAAAAGCCATTATGAGGTGAAAGTTAATATCAGATATTTTTGCTATTACAGAAAATAACGCTCTTGACATGAAGACTGAATAAGGAGAACTAGCTATGGGCAAACTAAATGCTGTTGTGCGATTTATCGCCGGGGTGGTTATTGCCTGTATCGCTTCATTATCAAACTTAACTGCACAAGAAATAGATTTGGATAGTGACGATATTGGGGGCATTGTTGCCAGTGAAAACGGACCAGAAGCTGGGGTCTGGGTAATAGCAGAAACAGACGATTTTGAAACTCGTTATGCAAAAATCGTTGTTACGGACAATGATGGTCGTTATGTAGTTCCAGACCTACCAGATGCCAATTACCGTGTGTGGGTTCGTGGCTATGGTCTTGCAGATTCTTCACAAGTAAGCGCTAACCCAGGCGACTCTCTTGATCTAGAAGCTATCGTGGCTCCTAACGCCAAAGTAGCTGCTCAAGTTTATCCAGCAATATCCTGGTACTCAATGATGCATCTGCCAGATGAAAGCGAAGTTGATTTTCTTCGTGGTGGACTCAACGAATACATAAGTGCTATGACAAACCAAACCTGTATTGGGTGTCATCAACTGGGTCAACTTTCTACACGAACCTTTCCCGACGCTTTTAAAGATATTGAAAACTCCGAACAAAGATGGATACGAAGGGTACAATCTGGACAAGCAGCACACCAAATGATTCAACCATTAGCCGGACGACTTAGAGGGGTCCCATTTAAGTATCTAGCAGACTGGACGGATCGAATTGAAGCTGGTGAACTACCTACCTTCATTCCCGAACGGCCCCAGGGAGTTGAACGAAACATTGTTGCAACCATTAGGGACTGGGGAGACCCTAAGTCTTATCTGCATGACCTGATCACCACAGATCGTCGTGATCCCACAGTTAATGCGTATGGAAAAATCTATGGTGCACCAGAACTCAGCACGGATCACTTCCCCATCTTAGACCCTCTTTCCAATACTGATACAACATTTCTGGCGCCAGTCCGTGATGACAATACACCCACAACTTATAGCGATCCGATAGGAGCTCCATCTGCCTACTGGGGAAGTGAACGAATATGGGATAGTAAAGCCAACTTACACAATCCGATGTTAGACCAAGATGGACGTGTATGGTTCACGGCAAGAATTCGAGCGCCAAATAACCCTGACTTTTGTCAGGAAGGTTCTGATCACCCATCAGCTCAACTAACCCCTATGAGCCGTGCCGGCAGACATCTATCAGTCTTTGAACCAGAAACAGGCGAGTACCATTTCGTAGACATTTGTTTTTCAACACATCATGTGAACTTCGTTGAAGATGAAAACAACACAATGTGGACAAGCGGGGGTGGTGAGGTTGTAGGTTGGGTTAACACTAATAAATTTATGGAAACTAAAGACGCAGCCAGTTCACAAGGTTGGACAGCAGCTATTCTAGATACAAATGGCAATGGAAAAAGGGATGAAGGTTACGCCGAATTAACTGAACCCGTAGACCCTACAAAGGACAAACGTATAAATCCACGATTCTATGCTGTAATGCCAAATCCTGCGGATGGTTCAGTATGGGGTTCAACAAGCTTTGAATTTCCTGGACGTCTAGTACGTATTAATCCCGGGGAAAACCCTCCTTCGACTGCATTGGCCGAACAGTACAATGTACCTTTACCAGGTTTTGGTGCCCGTGGTGCTGATATTGATAGAAATGGCGTAGTATGGACCTCTCTTGGGAGCGGTCATCTAGGTGAATTTGATCGAAATAAGTGCAAGGGACCGCTCAATGGACCCGAAGCAACAGGTGATCACTGCCCCGAAGGTTGGACGTTCCATTCCTACCCGGGCCCTGGTTTCCCCGAACGACCTAATTTCAGCATGGAGGCTAGTTATTACTCTTGGGTGGACCAACGTAATGCATCAGGACTAGGCGAAAACACCCCCATGTCAACAGCTAACCTTTATGATGGCATACATGCGTTAGTTGATGACGAATGGGTCACTATGCGAATCCCCTATCCTCTCGGCTTCTATAGCAAAGGCTTTGATGGCCGTATTGATGATCCAAATGCTGGTTGGAAAGGGCGAGGTATTTGGGTGCCAAGCGGTGATCGCACACCCTGGCTCAAAGAAGGCGGCTTAGGAACACGACCACTAGTGGTTCACTTCCAAGTGCGCCCTGATCCACTAGCTAAATAAGCTTAATAAAAACTATTACAGATATAGGGCAGTCAAACAGCACCCCCTTTACGGCAATAGAAAACTTAAAGCCTATCGGACTAGCAATATAATTCAACATTAGGATTAATGTGAGAGGTTGGCTAAATTGTATATTTATAGCGTCAAGCGGACTATCAAGTCTAGCTGCATACAGCGATCATGCGCATATAGCGGTCGCATCAAATTTTGCTCTAACAATGCATCGGCTGGAAGCTGTATTTGAAGCAGAAACACCTCACGAACTAACAACCGTTTTTGGCTCAACAGGCCAGCTTTATGCTCAGATTTTAAATAAAGCTCCTTACCACCTTTTTCTGGCTGCAGATCAAAAGCGTCCTGCACAACTTCTTACTAATGGGTCTGCCGTGAGTGGTTCGCAGTTTACCTATGCTTTAGGGAAACTAGTGTTATGGACTAACGAAGCAGCACAAGAATCTAATCTAAATTTAAACTCAATCAGCGGTGATTACAGGCATCTCGCTATTGCCAATCCGCTATTAGCACCTTATGGGATTGCTGCAAAAGAAACTCTGCTAGCCTTAGGTCAATGGAATTCCCTTCAATCCAAAATTATTTTTGGCCAAAATGTAAGTCAAACATACGCAATGGTCTCTACAAGAAATGCAGAAATAGGACTGGTTGCACTATCTAATGTAGTTGCACGTCCTGAAAACGGTACAAGCGTACTAATTCCAAAAAACTATTACTCGCCAATTCGCCAGGACGTAGTAGTACTAAAGACCGGGGCATCAAACCCTTCAGCCATAGAATTTATAAGGTTTCTGCAAAGTCCCAAAGCTAAGGACATAATTATAGAAGGAGGTTATGAGCTACCCTGATAATTGTCTACAATATAAGCCTCATACCCCGTTTAAGGCTTCTAAAAATACGATATAATAATATTTTGTAGACAATTCAATCTGAGAGAATCATCTGATGACAAATATGGGTACCCGAGACACCCGTCGCCCACCTCCTGACAAGCTTCTTAATGAAATTGCGGACTATGTACTAACCTACAATGCTGATAACGACCTAGCACGTACCACAGCTCGCTATTGCCTTATGGATACTCTGGGCTGCGGCATGCTTGCGCTTGGTTATCCTGCCTGCACAAAATTACTAGGGCCTATTGTAGAGGGAGCCGACCTTTTAGAAGGAGCGCGCGTACCTGGTACAGATTACTCTCTTGATCCAGTCACAGCGGCTTTCAATATTGGAGCTATAGTTCGCTGGCTCGACTTCAATGATACCTGGCTAGGTGCTGAATGGGGGCACCCATCGGATAACTTGGGCGGTATCCTTGCTATAGCAGATTACATGGATCGCAATAATAGCGCTTATTCAGAAAAATCATT
>DJLG01000190.1:1833-3335 GCA_002434915.1 Proteobacteria bacterium UBA6522 | reverse complement strand
GTCATAGCCATATTTGCAGTACCAGGACTTGCAAATTGATCAGACGCGTAACCAGAGTTTAATTGCAGACTAAAGTTGAGCACCGGGATTGCATCACGACGGGCAACAATAAGACGCATACCATTTGAAAGCTCTGTACGCTCAAGTGTTGGAAATGCGGATTCAGGGAAGGTATTAGGTATTGGTGGTTCGGATCTATCAACATCTTCCCCGGAGGCTATGAGTTGTTCTTCAAAAGGGTTTATTTCAAGAACGAAAGCTTTCTTGGCCAACCATTCACGGGCTACATCACGGACATTGGCTGGCCTAACAGAATTAATAATGCTTAGGGAATCTTTGTAAGCATCAGGGCGACCACCAAAAACCGCACTTTCCGCTAGAATTCCTGACTTTCCGCCAAACCCTCCTACACGCTCAATACCACGAATTAGGCTAGCACGTGTCTGGGTTATTACACGGTCAAGTTCTTCTTGGGTTGGGCCTTCATCAATAAAGCGTTCTATTTCTTCATTCATGATCCGCTCAACTTCACTTAAGTCTTGGCCCGGTTGGGCTGTTGCCCAGACGGCATAAGCGCCAGAAATTTCACCAAGAAATAGATAACCGCCAACATCAGTTGCTATTTGTTCTTCATAAACCAAACGTTGGTAGAGACGAGAATTGGCACCCTTACTTAGGACAGCATCAGCAAGCGATAGCCGTTCTGAGTCTTCACTTCCCCATTCAGGGACAGGCCAGGTTTTATAGATTCTGGATTGTGGGACACGATCTTCTATTGTCATCCTTCGTTCTTGATCAAGCGAAGGCACCCACGTTTCCATCCGCGCTATTGGTGGACCAGGAGGAATATGGCCGAAGTGACGCTGGACTGTATTTTTAGCAGTTTCAACATCCACGTCTCCTGCAAGAACTAGCGTTGCGTTATTTGGGCCATAATAGTTTTGAAACCATAGATACACATCTTCAAGACTGGCGGCGTTTAAGTCTTCCATCGATCCGATCGTCGTCCAAGAATAAGGATGTCCATTTGGAAAGACGTTTTCAGTTATGTAGTCAAAAGCTCTCCCATAAGGTTGATTTTCTCTTTGCCGTTTTTCGTTCTGAACAACGCTACGCTGCTCGTCAAGTTTTTCTTGGTCTATGGCCCCAAGCAGGTGTCCCATACGATCCGATTCCATCCACATTGCAAGATCTAGGGCTGTTGTGGGGACGGTCTGAAAATAATTTGTACGATCTGAATTCGTTGTGCCATTCATGCTAGTGGCACCTACTTGTTGAAAGGGTGCAAAATACTCATCGTTATAGTTTTCACTACCATTAAACATAAGATGTTCGAAAAGATGGGCAAAACCTGTTTTTCCTTCAATCTCATTTTTTGAGCCAACGTGATACCAGAGTGTTACAGCAACTATTGGCGCTTTTCTGTCTTCATGGACAATGACACGTAGCCCATTATCTAAATAGAATTCCTCAAAAGGGATATCAAGCTCCACTTCTTGGGC
>DJLG01000190.1:0-1443 GCA_002434915.1 Proteobacteria bacterium UBA6522 | reverse complement strand
TCATGGTTCGTCTCTATAGGCTGAAGCTTATGCTTTTTGCTCACTCACAGGGATTGATAAAGGCCGCACTTACGATTTTTGCCGAAAAACAGATTGTATCTTTTTGCTTGTGAAACAACCTATTAAGCAATGCATCATTAGCTGAAAAACTCATGCGTAAATACTAACTACGGATGGATTTGATTGCACAGATATGACAGAAAATTAACTCTGTTCGAAAGATATTATAATGCAGGTAAGATTGTATCTTCTATGACCAAACAGCCCATGTCTATAACCTACCACACCCTTTTTGCACCTCTGGAGCCGTTTGATTATGGATACCTAGATGTTGGCGATGGCCATAGTATTTACTATGAACAATGCGGAAATCCTAATGGCAAGGTGGCTTTGTTTGTACATGGAGGTCCAGGTGGAGGCGGAGACATTGCGGCCAGGCGCTTTTTTAATCCCTCACATTATCGACTCGTATTATTTGATCAAAGAGGAGCGGGTAGAAGTACACCGAGAGCGTCTTTGGAAGGTAATACCACGTGGCATCTTGTGGAAGATATGGAGCTTTTGCGTAATAAGCTCAACATTAAAGAATGGCTTGTTTTTGGTGGGTCTTGGGGTAGCACACTTTCACTTGCCTATGCTCAGACTTATCCGGAGGTAGTCACTGAACTGATTTTAAGAGGCATATTCCTTTTGAGGGAGCAGGAAATTCATTGGTTCTATCAGTCTGGTGCAAGTGAATTGTACCCTGATCAATGGGAGCTTTTTATTGAGCAGATACCAGAAAATGAGCGGCATGATTTATTGTCTGCATACTATCGTCGGTTGATCAGTGATGATGCCAAGGTCAAGCTCGCAGCAGCTAAAGCATGGTCGATGTGGGAAGGGGCGACGAGTTTTTTAGATTTTGATCCTAATAGAACCAAGCAATTTGGGGCACCAGATTTCGCTATTGCATTAGCTCGAATAGAAACACATTATTTTATTAACAATGGTTTTTTTATGGACGAAAATCAGTTACTGAAAGGAATAGAACTTATACGCCATGTTCCAGCAGTTATTGTCCAAGGTCGTTATGATGTTGTATGCCCTATGAGGAGTGCGTGGGAACTTGCAAAATGCTGGCCCGAGGCTGATTTTCGAATTGTAGGTGATGCTGGGCACTCAGCTTATGAGCCAGGCATTACTCACGAATTAATTTCAGCTACGGAGTCCTTCCTTAAACAATAAGTGAGTGCTATGACTAAAAAGTTACTAGTCAACGGAAAGTTGATTAATGAAGATAAAATTATAGAGGCCGACATTCTTATTGATGGGCAGCGCATTTCTCGTATCGAACCGAATCTATCTGGGGGCTTGGCTGATGAGGTGATAGATCTTCAGGGCCGCCACCTACTCCCTGGCCTAATTGATGATCAGGTACATTTTCGAGAGCCTGGATTGACC
>DJLG01000191.1:24068-33248 GCA_002434915.1 Proteobacteria bacterium UBA6522 | reverse complement strand
GGACTACAAAGCACTTTTCCTTCCCAGATAGCAGGGTCATGCACATCAGGATCTTCTGGTGCAATATTAAAATCTCCCATTGCCAATACAAGTTCATGAGTTTGTGATTCGGCTTGAAGTTGAGAATCCAACGCATTAAGCCACTCTAGTTTGTACTCGTATTTATCGGAGTCAACGCTTTGTCCATTGGGCACATATAAGTTGAAAACCCTAATATTATTATAAGTAGCTCCCAGCACTCTCTTCTGTGGGTCCGAAAACCCCTCCAGCTTCATTGTTATATCTTGGGGAGGTTGGCGTGATATTAAAGCAACCCCGTTATAGGTAGGTTGACCGCTAAAAACAGCCGTATAACCAATTTCCTCAAACGCGCTTGCAGGAAAATTCTCGTCTGTCATTTTGGTTTCCTGAAGCCCAAGAACATCTGGCTGTACACGTTTAAGCCACTCTATTACCTGTTCAAGACGAACCCTCAGACTATTCACATTCCATGTTGCAATTTTCATAAACCGACAACCTTCTCCTTTAGAATACCGTCTTGAAGGAGTAAAGGGTTTAAACTGGGCAAACGCCCACGAAAATTTTTGAAGTTATCAATCGCTTCACGGCTTCCGCCAGTTGCCAATATACAGCTCTTAAACCTGGCAGCTGTCGCTTCATCAAATATGCCCGAGTCCTTGAATGCGGAGAACGCATCAGCTGCCAATACCTCCGCCCATTTATAGCTGTAGTAGCCAGCTGCATAACCACCACCAAAAACATGAGAGAAACTATTGGGGAAGCGGTTGAATGTTGGTACTTCCATAATAGCCACTTCACTACGAACAGTCTCCAAAATCTTCTCGGTTAGTGACCCCTGAATAGGGTCGTATTCAGCATGTAGTTTGAAATCAAAAAGAGCAAATTCAAGCTGTCTTATCATAGCGAGTCCAGCCTGAAATGAACGAGACGCATTCAGTGTTTTTATTGTTTTTTTAGGCAGAGCCTTACCTGTTCGATAGTGTCCTGAAATTAGAGGTAGTACCTCAGGCGCCCAAGCATAGTTTTCTAGAAATTGACTTGGCAGTTCCACAGCATCCCAGGGTACCCCATTTATACCGGACAGTGACGGATAGTTAACTTCGGTCAATAGGTGGTGCAGCGTATGTCCGAATTCATGAAAAAGCGTAACGACATCGCTATGTGTTAGTAACGAAGGATCAGAGCCTGATGGTGGGCTAAAGTTACATACTAAATAAGCTACCGGTCGTTGGCTTAGTTCCTGCAATTCGGATTTCACAAGGCATTCATCCATCCATGCGCCGCCCCTTTTGTTTTGTCGAGAAAATAGGTCTGTAAAGAATCCTCCGATAGGTGATCCATTAGCCGAAAAAATTTCATAGTATGTTACGTCTGGATGCCATGTTTCTACGCCACTTTGAGCATTAACCTTAATTCCAAAGAGTTTTTCTACAACGGCAAATAATCCTGCAATGACAGTTGGCAGAGGAAAATATGGCCGTAATTCATTATCAGATAGACCGAAACGGAATTGACGTAGTTTTTCAGAAAAATAGGATATATCCCAGGGGTTCAAATCCCTTCCTGCAAAAGACTTGAGTTCATTAAGTTCCGTTTGAGCTACTGGCCGACTTTTTTTGGCAAGCTCTTGAAGAAACTCTAAAACCTCTTTAGTTGAGCTTGCCATTTTGGTTGCAAGGGAAAGCTCTGCATAGTTGTTAAAGCCTAATAAAATTGCTGATTCATGACGCAATTTTGTTATTTCTTCAATTAGTTCACGGTTATCCCAAAGCCCAGCCTGTGGCCCTTGGTCAGATGCGCGAGTCACCCATGCTTCGTAATAGAGAGCCCTAAGGTCTGCATTCTCGGCATGGGTCATAATTGCTTGGTATGTGGGAGGATCAAGAGTGAGTAACCAGCCGGTCCGACCTTCTTTTTCAGCCAGTTCTTTGGCTCGTAGAAGGATTGTATTTGGAATTCCCTTCAATGCTGTTTCGTCAGTTTGATGGCATTGAAAAGCGTCGGTTGCGTCCATCAGGTTTTGTTCAAAGGAGGCCTGACATTGTGCAAGCTTTTTAACTAACTCTTTGAATTTTTTCTTAATTTCATTTGGCAAGCCAACACCAGCTAGCTTGAAAGCCCGAAGAGTATGGGAGATAAGCTGCCTTTTAGTTATATGGCTAGAGTCTGTTTCCAGTTCTAACTGAGAAAACAAGGACCAAAGCTTTTCGCTTTGTGCAATCTCAGTCCCAAATTCTGAAATCATTGGTAAGCATTTGTTATAGGCATCTCTTAACTCTGGTGTAGAAATGACCGAATTCAAATGTGTTATTGGTCCCCATACTCGATGGATTGCATCTTGAATGCATTCTATTTCTTCAGCAGTTTCGAAAGAGGGGGTTGCGCTAGTCTCCACCTTAGCTAATCTGGACCGAAGGTTTTCTAGTGTTTGTTGGACAGCATTATCAACATGTTTAGCCTGAATGGAACAAAATACCGGCAGCCCTACAGGCTCAAGCAACGGGTTTTTCACTAGTTACCCCAAAAAAAGTATCTAATCTAGCATACACGGCCAGTGTGTTTTGGAATAAAAGAGATGTGGAAAGGATAAATATATTTTTCCTGTTAAGCTCCAATTTTATATCAGCATTGGAACTACTTTTGTGAACAAATACGATCTCATCGTGCTTGGAGGTGGTAGTGGCGGTCTGGCGGCTGCACAAAGAGCATCCGAATATGGCGCTCGAGTTATTGTTATTGAACCAGCACGGCTGGGTGGAACTTGCGTAAACGTTGGATGTGTACCTAAAAAGGTGATGTGGAATGCTGCTCAGATTTCACAAGAAATAGAAGATGCAGCAGATTATGGATTCAACATTTCCCAGCATGGTCATGATTGGCCTGTTTTAAAGCAGAAAAGGGATGCTTACGTAAAACGTTTGAATGGTATTTATCAGAGTAATTTAGAGAAAAAATCAATCGATCTGATACAGGGCCGAGGCAAATTTGTCTCGGCAAAAGAAATAGAAACGGAGTATGGGGATAAAGTGCATGCAGAAAACATCCTTATAGCTACAGGTGGCTTTCCGATTGTGCCTGAGATACCTGGTGCTAATTTTGGAATTACTTCAGATGGATTCTTTGATCTTGAGGAAATGCCCAAACGAGTAGGAATAATTGGCAGTGGATACATTGCGGTGGAGTTAGCAGGTGTTTTGAATGCCTTAGGTAGTCATGTTATGCAATTTCTCCGTTATGACAGTCTGCTACGTTCTTTTGAAGAAAAATTAGGAAGCCACCTTTTAGAACATATGCGTGCAACTGGGATTGAAGTAATTAATCAAGCGGTACCTCAAAGCGTTCAACATGAAAAAGGCTTAGCTCTAACTATGGAGGATGGGCGCACATTTGATAATTTTGACTCTCTCTTGTGGGCTATTGGTAGGGCTCCAAACACTCATTTTCTGACTCTAAAAAATGCTGGTGTTAAAGTTGATGATAGGGGTTATATAGTTGTAGACCGCTATCAGAATACTAGTACTAGCGGTGTATATGCTGTTGGAGATGTTACTGGGAAAGCACAACTTACGCCGGTAGCCATTGCTGCTGGACGAAGATTGGCTGATAGGGTCTTCAATGCTCAGCCAGAAAAATATTTAAACTATGACATTGTTCCTACTGTAATTTTTTCTCATCCTCCGGTGGGTACAGTCGGGCAAACGGAAGTCGAAGCGGTGACTTCATTTGGTAGTGATTCCGTGCGTGTTTATACATCAGAATTTGTTCCAATGTATAACGCATTAACAGAGCATAAACCCAAAACGCTGATGAAATTGGTTACCGTGGGTAAAGAGGAACGAGTAGTTGGATGCCACATAATAGGTGCGGGTGCTGATGAAATGCTTCAGGGGTTTGCGGTTGCCATATCTATGGGCGCTCTTAAATCTGATTTTGATAATACGCTAGCAATTCATCCAACGAGTGCAGAAGAATTAGTAACTATGAGATAGTCTTTAAAGATAGCTATCTAGTTGGGGTTTGTTTTAGCAAAGTGTTTGTATCAGGCCTAATTCCACGCCAAATTCGAAATGACTCAGCGGCTTGTTCTATAAGCATTCCCCATCCATCTGCTATATTTTTTACGCCATTTTTATATGCCCAGGCAGAAAAAGGCGTCTGCGTTGAACTATATGAGAGGTCATAACAGAATGTGCTTGTATTAATACAGTTCGATGAAAATTCAAATTTTTCACCTTTTATCCCAGCAGAGGTAGCATTTATAACAACATCATATGGTTCAATTTTATGTAGCTTTTCGAAAGCATAAACAGATATTTTATTGGTTGTGCTAAAAGCTTCTGCTAGATTTCTTGCTTTTTCTATCGTGCGATTGGCAAGCGCTATCTTGCCAATATTAGACTCCATTAAGGGCGGTATTATGCCTCTCGCAGCGCCACCAGCACCTAGTATTAAAACGCTTTTTTCTTCAAGACTTAACCCATGATTTATAGTTAGATCTCTTAGCAGCCCTATTCCATCCGTATTATCGCCACGAATATTCATTGGCGAACTTATAGTCAATGTATTAACGGCCTTGGCTTTTTGTGCTTCCGGACCAAGTTCATTGGCTAGTTTGAAGGCGGCCTCTTTGTGAGGGAGAGTTATGTTTAGTCCTTTGCCGCCGGATGCAGCAAATTCTTTTATAGCGCCCTCAAAGGAAGATGGTTTTGCTGAGATGAGGTCGTAGGAAAGTTCTTCACCAGTCAGGCAAGCAAATGATCTGTGTATCATCGGAGATTGGCTATGCTCGATCGGGTAGCCGACAACTGCGTACCGGTCTGTCATTTTTTAAGACTGTTCCTTTCCAAAATTAAAATCGTCTAATTACTAGCCCTCACGAAGTAATTCGCCACTGCGCCCATCCCTTATTGCTGTAGGCTGCTTAAGTTCACCAACCGCTCCTCCAAGAATATAATCCAATTCAGATCCAAATTCCTTCTGGACCTGAAGAATATCCCGTAATGGTGGTTGTCCAGAGTGGTTTGCACTTGTTGAGACTAGAGGTCCTCCAATTTGTTCACAGAGTGCGCTTGCTATCGGGTGGTTTGTTACTCTAACGGCTAGCGTATCTCGCCCACCGCTAATCCATGGTAAAGCCTCATGTCGTGCATCCACAATCCATGTGAAAGGACCAGGCCAGCTTTTTAGAATTTCTTCTCCCAGTTTGCCAGAAGGCATGATAATCAGGGACTCAAGCTGCTCGAGATTCGAAGCGATCAGCGTTAGACCTTTCCGCCATGATCTCTTCTTAATCGTGAGAAGGCGAGCTACTGTCTCACGATGCGAGGGTATGCAACCCAATCCATAAACGGCTTCGGTTGGATAAGCAATCAGTCCGCCCTCCAACAATGCCCCCACTGCTTTTTGCAATTGAACATCTAACATTGAACTTGGTCTGTCTGATGTGCCTTGATAGGACTGAGCCTAAATGCCTTGTAGGGACAATAGTTCACTAGTAGCTGCTGTTTTTTCTTCATACTAGGTTTTTTTGTTACGGTTTTTTTCTTCGAGTCTTCTTACTCTTCTTTGAAGCCGTTTTTTTAGTAGCAGTCTTTTTGCCTCCTGCAGCTTTCTTAGAACCACGTCGGCCTTTACGTTCTGGTGCCGCAGCAATCAATTCCTCACATTCTTTAAGTGATAGCTCTTTAGGGTCTTTATCCTTTGGAATTTTTGCGTTCTTTTTTTTGTTTGTCACATATGGGCCGTAGCGACCATTTAATACCTGGATTCCTGCATCCGTAAAATCCTGAATTATTCTATTTGCATCGAATATTTTTTTCTCTTCAATTAGTTCAATAGCACGCGGTAAGGCTATGGTATAGGGATCGTCCTCTTTAATAGAGACAAACTTATTGCCATAGCGAACATATGGTCCGAATCGTCCAATGCTTGCTGAGACAGTCTCACCATCAGCTGTTTCGCCTAAATCCCTAGGAAGTTTGAAAAGCTCCAATGCCTCGTCATGGGTAATGGTATCCATTTTTTGGCCAGGACGTAGACCTGCAAATAATGGTTTTTCTTCATCATCTTTTGTTCCAATTTGAACAACTGGACCAAAGCGAGCCATTCTTACGGTCATTGGACGACCAGTTTTAGGGTCATCTCCTAAAGACCTAGCCTGATCATCACGTGTAACCGTACTTCTAATAAGCTCAATTTGATCATGAAATGGTCCCCAAAATTCTTGAAGTAACGGAACCCACTCACCCTCACCTCTTGATATGGCGTCTAGGTCGTCTTCCATTTTTGCGGTGAATTCATAATCAACATACTGAGGAAAATTACCTGAGAGAAACCGACTAACAACCTTCCCAAGCTCTGTCGGTGTAAAGCGCCGATTTTCCAGTTCTACATATTCACGAGTACGAAGTGTAGAAATTATATTTGCGTAAGTTGACGGCCGGCCGATACCGCATTTCTCCAGTTCTTTTACTAGAGTTGCTTCTGAGTAGCGTGGCGGTGGTTCTGTGAAATGTTGCTCACTCGATAATTCTTTTAATTGAAGATGATCGCCTTCCAAGAGTGGTGGCAGAATACGGTCATTTTCATCGCTCGCCTTATCATCTACACCTTCCTGATACACAGTCATAAAGCCTGGTTTAATTAGCACTTGGCCGGTTGCACGAAATGCTATATCGCCTTCTTGACTTTTTCCGGGAAAAATATTGAGTCCGACTGTGTCAAAAATGGCATTGCTCATCTGGGATGCAATAGTACGTTTCCATATTAGGTCATAGAGTCGATATTGATCAGGGCTTAGTTTGTCTTCCAGATCTGCTGGAACTCTTGAAACTGATGTGGGCCTTATTGCCTCATGAGCTTCTTGAGCATTTTGGGTATTAGTTTGGTAAGTGCGAGGCTCGTCTGGCAAATTATCATGGCCATAACGATCTTCGATAAGTGCCCTGATTTCGGTTATAGATTCTGCTGCGAGTGTGACTGAATCTGTTCTCATATAAGTAATTAGGCCTACAGAACCATTACCAACATCAATCCCTTCATAGAGTTTTTGGGCGGTTGACATAGTTTGTCTTGCGCTAAAACCAAGTTTACGTGAGGCCTCTTGCTGGAGGGTAGACGTTATGAAAGGACCTGTTGGCCTACGTTGCCGCTGTTTTTTTTCTACCTTACCAACAGTTAGGATTCCATCAGCGGAAACTTTAATTGCATCTTCAACCTGCTTAACTATTTCCTCATCAGTAAAGGAAAATTGTTCCGTTTTCTTTCCGCTATATTTGGATAAGCGTGCTCTAAAAGCTTCATTCTTGTGTCCAGCGATGGCAGCAATTGTCCAGTATTCTCTGGGTTTAAATGCTGAAATCTGTTCTTCACGTTCCACAATAAGGCGTAGTGCTGGGCTTTGGACGCGACCAGCAGATAGCTTTGGCGCTATTTTCTCCCACATCAAAGGTGACAAGTGAAAACCTATTAGATGATCGAGTGCGCGGCGGGCTTTATAAGCATTAACTAGAGGTTCGGAAACTATCCGAGGGCTATTTATTGAATTCTGGACGGCTCGCTTGGTGACAGCATTAAAGACAACTCGATGTACCTTTTTGTTGTTTAGAAGATTTCTTTCTTTGAGGATCTCTTGTACATGCCATGCAATTGCTTCACCTTCACGGTCTAGATCAGTTGCCAAATAAAGTGTTTCGGCTTTTTTTATGGCTGCCGAGATCTTTGCAAGATGCTGTTCGCTGCCCTCACTAATTGCATAGTTCATCGAGAAGCCCTGATCAGGTGTCACAGCCCCAGTTTTAGAAATAAGGTCTCTGACATGCCCATAAGTTGCAAGCACCTTAAAATCGGGACCGAGGTATTTCTCGATAGTTTTTCCCTTAGCAGGGGATTCGACGAGGATAAGATTCTTGCTCATAGTGATGTGATAGCCATCAACAGTTTCCTAGTCGGTTATATCATAGGGCTTTAGCGTTAATGGAGGCAGAGTGGTTCTTCCGCAAAAACCAAATCTTCCATTTGTGCATACGCTTGTTCCTGGCCTGGCTGACTGAACAAAACCATCATAACAACCCATTTAATTTGGTCTATATCAATATCATCTGAGCCGAGCGCAAGCAATCTATCCACAACTAGCTCACGTTGGGGAGCTGTAAGTATTCCAATTTGCTCAAGATGCAGAAGATAGCCCCTGCAATGCGTGTCTATGCGGGTTTTCTCCAGTTGGTCATAAACCCTGATCGTGGTGGTTCGTGATGCATTTATACCTGTTTCAATATCTGTGGCATTTAGACCATCAAGCCAATCCAATGCGCGTTCAATTTCACGTTCTCCGAACCCCGCTCGCTCTAATTCATTGCGTAAATCACTACGATTAGGATCAGGCTCTTCGCCGCCATCTACGAACGATTCGAATAGATACATAAGCACGTCTAGAACAGTTTCCTTCATGATCTCCTCTTTTAAAGGTAAGTTTAAAGAACGTCTTTTACTCGTTTTGACAATTTTCTGACCGCCGGAGCATGTATGAAAGCTTTGCTGTCGTCAATTTTAAGCTGATTTTCCAGGTTATCTTGTTTGTGCATGATGTTGAGAGTGGTCTTTCCCCGCCAACTGTTATAATCCTTATATATTTAGGTGCGTATGCAAAATATAGATAATATTGGCCTTTATAATCAGGGCATCCTGGTTTAATCAAAGGTGCTTGGTCTAGTTCTGCTAGGCGTATAAAGCTTCAGGCGAAATAAGATGGCGTTACTTTCAATACTCGAGTACCCGGATCCGCGGTTAAGAATTTGTGCAAAACCCGTTACAACAGTAAATGCAGAGATTCGAGCGCTAGTGACGGATATGCTCGATACAATGTATGACGCCCCAGGCATTGGGCTAGCAGCTACGCAGGTTAATATCCATAAGCGCGTTTTAGTGGTTGATATTTCCGAGGAACGTAATCAGCCTATGTGCCTTATTAACCCAGAGATTCTCAGTTCAGAGGGGGAGATTAGTTATGAGGAGGGGTGTCTTTCCGTTCCAGATGTCTTCGAATCAGTAAGTCGAGCGGAGCACATTAAGGTAAAAGCTTTGGATGAAAATGGCGAAATAATCGAGCATGACTTAGATGGATTACTGGCTATATGCGTCCAGCATGAAATGGATCATTTA
>DJLG01000191.1:20378-23762 GCA_002434915.1 Proteobacteria bacterium UBA6522 | reverse complement strand
ATGAAATGGATCATTTAGAGGGAAAACTGTTTGTTGATTACCTTTCTGCTCTAAAACGAGATCGACTTAAAAAAAAGCTAGTTAAAAAAGCTAGGCATGCACCCAAGCATGAATCCAGTGACCGTTCTCTAACGCCTGTTATCTGATTCTCCGGGATGAATCCCTGTAAAATTGCTTTTGCTGGTACACCGGATTTTGCGGTCCCTACATTACGAATACTTTTAGATCTGGGTTTTGATATACCTTTTGTTTTAACTCAGCCTGACCGACCTTCTGGGAGAGGTCGCAAGTTAGCGCAAAGCTCAGTAAAAACAGAGGCGCTTAAACATGGGCTTGAGGTAATGCAGCCGTTAAAGTTAAGTAAAGCTGCTTTTGTAGAACATGGAGCGGTTATTCCAGACCTAATGATTGTGGTGGCATATGGGCTGTTACTCCCTAATTGGTTGCTTAATTGGCCACGATTAGGCGCCATAAATGTACATGCTTCACTTTTACCCCGATGGAGAGGTGCTTCTCCTATACAACATGCCATTCTTGAAGGCGATAGTCAGACTGGCGTGAGCATTATGCAGATTAATAGCGGGTTAGATGCTGGACCCGTTTATGGGCAACACCCTTTGTCTATAGGAAAACATGAAAATGCAGGTAGTCTTCATGATCGACTATCAACTCTAGGAGCAAACTTTCTTGGTGAATTATTACCAAAAATTATTAGTGGCGTGTTGCCATTAGTATCACAGAATAAATCGCAAGCAACCTTTGCGCCCAAGATTAATAAGGCAGATGCGGCTATAGATTGGAACCAGCCCGCGGAAAAATTAGCTTGCCAGGTGCGAGCTTTTAATCCTTGGCCAATTTCTGAATCTGTAACAGTTGATGGTAAACGTCTACGTATTTGGGAAGCAGAGGCGGTTTCACAGCACAGCACAGCCCCTCCAGGCTCAGTTGTTGATATCAAAAAACATATGATCGAAGTAGCGACTGGCCAAGGCGTGCTGCGTATATTAAAACTTCAGCCCCCTGGAGGAAGAGTGGTTTCAGCAAAAGATTATCTCAATGCCAATTCGCTTGAAGGTATGAGGTTTAGCTGCTAAGAACCAAAAGAAATAGCTTTGAAAAGGGCAATAACCTGTCCGCTCAGTTTGAAGGTAGCCGGCAGATCCTGCCTAGGGAGGGTAATATGGGTGTTTTCTACTATGCTTGGATGGAGAAGTAGGACCAAATAAATTTGCATGGATAGAGATCAGATAAAAAAAATAGTGCCTAAAAAAATTGGTGGTGATTATCACTCCAGCTGGATTTTACTGTTAATGGCCTTTCTGATTTTTCAATCGGAGGGCTATGCTCAGGAAGACCCGGGGAGTTTTGACGTGCGTTCTGCAAGCGTTACCTTGAATACCGGCGTCTATTATCTCGATTCATGGATAGAGTATCGGTTGCCAAGCGCTGCTCGTGAGGCGCTAGATTCTGGGGTTCCCCTCATAATTGATATAGATGTGCAGTTCATTAATCCTCGCTGGTATTGGGCAGACGAAGAAATAGGCGAACTTAGGCAAAGCTACCAAATTCAATATCATTCAGTAAGCGAAAGATACATTATTCTTAATTTGAATACAGAAGAGCAAACTACTTTTTCTACTTTATTTTCTGCTTTGAATGATTTAGGTCGAATCATGGAGCTCCCATTAATTGATGCGGCGCTGCTTGATCCAGAACAGACTTATGATGTCCGTATTCGTGCTCTTCTAAGCACAGAGGATTTTCCAGGTCCTTTGCGTTTTCTTGCCTTTTGGCGACCTGATTGGTCGATAAGCAGTGATTGGTACCGATGGCAACTAGAAGATTAAGAAGGGCAGCAATCTTACTGATTATAAGTGTGTGCCTACTGCTCTGGCTTTCAGTGCTGATATGGTTTGCGCAGATAGCTCAAGACTCAACAGCTCTATCCAGCTTGCAAAATGTGATCCTCATTGCCAGTTTCATCGGTATTGCTGTATTGATGCTGTTGATTATTGGAAATCTTGTAGGATTGATACGAGATTACCGACATCATGTACCGGGAGCACGTTTAAAAGTTCGAATGGTGTCATTGCTGATTGTTCTATCAGCTGTGCCCTTAGTAGTTATTTATGCGTTTTCTCTACAGTTTATTAATCGAGGTATCGATAATTGGTTTAGTCTGGATATTGAGGAAGGGCTTGAATCAGCTTTAGAACTAAGCCGTAGTGCACTAGATATCCACATGGTGGAAGATTTAACCGAAGCGAGGCGGATAGCTCAACAGCTTTCGGTAAATCAAACAGCTGATTTAGTTGGTCAACTGAGTGATCTAAGGCGGGAAAGTGACGCATTAGAGTTAACTATTTTTTCCCGTGCGGCAAATGATCAAATACTAGCAACTAATGCCGGAGATCCATCCTTAGCCTTAACGCCTGAATACCCTAGTAGTGAATTACTCTACCAGATAGGCCAGTCGACTACGGGGTCCTATGTCGGACTCGAGCCTAGGGCTGATGGTGGTATTAATATCTTAGCAGCGGTAAATATTGTCTCTGGTGACATTAGCCTTAGGAGTGAACCTGATATCTTATTGGCGACATTTGCAGTTGAGCGTCAGTTGAGTGAGTTGGTAGGAAATGCTGAGGCTAGTTATGATCAGTATGCAGAGTTATCTTTTTTGCGTGCCCCCTTAAAAACCAGCCTCACCGCAACACTAAGTATTGTTTTGCTTAGTGGTTTTCTTGTAGCCGTATATGGTGCTTTTTTTTCTGCACGACGTTTGGTGGAGCCTATTCAACAGCTTATGGCTGGAACACGTGCGGTAGCACGTGGTGACTTTGAAACGAAGGTCCCAACACCAGCACGAGATGAAATTGGATTTCTTGTTAGTTCCTTTAATGATATGACTCGGCGACTTGCAACGGCCTCAACCGAAACACAACAAAGCCAGCAACAAGTTGAGAATGAGCGCGGCAAGCTTGAGGCAATTCTAGCTAGGCTTTCTACTGGTGTGGTGTCTTTTGAAGCTGATATGCGTATTCGAACTGCAAATCAGTCTGCAGGAGCAATTCTTAGTTTAGATCTTGAATCTCATATCGGTGAATCCTTGCAAGAATTATCGAAAACCCATTCCCTGCTTTCCCAATTTATTGCTGTAGCGCAAGGACATCTAGATCAAGGCAATAGTGATTGGCGTGAGCAGATTGTTCTTCGTAGTGAAGTAGGCCGAAGAGTCCTGACATGCGCGTGTGCTGCACTTCCCGCCGAGCTTAATGAACCGGCTGGATATGTAGTTGTATTCGACGATATTACTGCGTTGCTTCAAGCCCAGAGGGATGCAGCTTGGGGTGAGGTTGCAAGAAGGCTTGCACATGAAATAAAAAA
>DJLG01000191.1:9512-20058 GCA_002434915.1 Proteobacteria bacterium UBA6522 | reverse complement strand
TCCATTAACTCCAATTCAATTATCTGCTGAACGTTTAAGGCGGCGTTATTTGGGTTCAGTGGATGCTGATCCAGAATTGCTTGATAAGGCTACTCATACCATCATTCAACAGGTTGAGGGCATGAAGGAGATGGTTAACGCTTTTAGCGAGTATGCTCGAACTCCTGATATGGAACTAACTCGCTTTGATCTTAACGAAGTGATTGCAGAAGTAGCTGATCTATATCAAGACCAAGACGTTCCTCTAGAACTGAAACTTGACCTTCAAGATATTCCCATTTTAGAAGCAGATGCCGGACGGATGAGGCAAGTCTTTCATAACCTCATTCGTAATGCTCTTGAGGCAATGGAGAATACGCCTGAGCCTAGCCTAAAAATATCAACTCGCTACATATGTGATGAGGAAATGGAGCTTGTGGATATTAAAGTTGAGGATGTTGGTACAGGGTTTTTAGAGGAGATTGTTGAGGAGGCCTTTGATCCTTATGTTACGAGCAAGGCCAAAGGAACTGGTTTAGGGTTGGCTATTGTCAAAAAACTTGTGGAGGAGCATGGAGGGCGTATTACAGCGCGAAACCGACAGATAGGTGGTGCTGAGATTAACGTGCTTTTGCCTATTACAGTTGAGTCCGGCGATGAATTACTACTGAGGGCACGGCGCCGAGAAAAAATAGGAACTGCTCATGAATAATTCGCGAATATTAGTTGTTGATGATGAATCTAATATTCGTCTTTTGCTTGAAGAAATTTTAAGCGAAGAGGGTTATGAAGTAACAACCGCTGAGGATGCGACCACTGCTAGAGCAGCTAAGAGAAAACAAAAATTTGATCTTGTGCTGCTTGATATCTGGATGCCTGATACTGATGGCATATCATTACTTAAGGAGTGGTCTGAGGCAGGAGAACTCGGCGCAATTGTGATGATGTCTGGCCATGGCACTGTTGACGCAGCTATCGAGGCAACTCGTTTAGGCGCACTTGATTTCATAGAAAAACCAGTGTCTTTAGCTAAACTATTGCGCACTGTAGAAAAAGCAATTGCTCAGAATCGAGTTAGTGATCAGCGCCGCAATTTGTTACCACCAATGGTAACCCCTATTGGCAAAAGCGAAACCATGAGGGTATTGCGAGAGCAGGTTTCCCAAGTTGCTCATCATGATGCACATACGGTTTTTTCTGGAGAACCGGGAAGTGGTAGAGAAGTGTTTGCCAGATATCTTGCAAGCCTTAGCGGCCGAGCTACAGAGCCTTTTATTAATGCTACTGGTAGTAGCATGGATGCTACAAATAGCGCATCTTTATTGCTTGGGAATGGAAGGGAACCAGGTTTGCTTGAGCAAGCAGACAAAGGCATATTTTTTGTCAATGACCTACAGGATATGTCACAAACCACGCAGCAATTGTTGTCACGTATTTTAGAGCAGGGCCGGTACCGATCAGCTGAGAGCACAACCGAACGCCTACTAGATGTTCGTATTTTATCTGGTGTTCCACATGGATTTGAGCAAAACTCAAATGAATTTCATAAGGAGCTTTTATCACATCTTAGTATTATTGTGGTACGTGTGCCGCCGTTACGGGCATATTTAGAAGACGTACCAGAGTTATTGCGTTATTACGTGGATTTCCTTGTAGATGCGGAAAATTTGCCTTTCAGGAGATTTAGCGTGGCAGCTCAAAATAGACTTCGAAACTATCCATGGCCTGGCAATATTAGAGAACTAAAAAACATGGTTAGTCGTCTTTTGATACTTGGCGCAGAAGAGGAAGTTTCACTCGCTGAGGTGGAAGCTCAGTTGCTCCCTGACTCTCAACTGGAAGAGTCATTTATAAAACAAGACCTATTATCAATGCCACTAAGAGAAGCTAGGGAACATTTTGAACGTGATTATTTAAGTCAGCAGCTTATATTATGTAATGGAAAAGTAGGTCAACTTGCTAAGCGTGTAGGAATGGAGCGGACTCATCTTTATCGTAAATTACGTTCTTTGGGCATCGATTTTCGTCAAACAGGCTCAGAAAAATAAATTATATTTGGGTTTTAAGCGACTAATCAGAAACTGTTCGCATATAAACATCTATATTTGCGTTATTTAGTTGTTCACGTAAACCATTCAGTTCATTAATTCCCTCAATAGGACCGATAATCACACGATGGTATTCATTCGAATCAATTGTGACTATTTCAATTCTAGATTCTATATTCAGTACTATTAGGCTTCTTCTCATTCGTTCGGCGTCCGCGGATGCTATAAAAGAACCCACTTGTAGGACATATTTATCATTAGTCTCTGTATTTGATTGAGTCACCACACTAATAGGGTCTATTTCTGGTTCTAATTGCGGATTTTCTTTAGGTAACATTTCGTAAAATGTATATTCATCTGCGGGACGCTCTATTACCGCAACCTCTGGGGCTACTGGGGTCTCTGGGGCAGGTTCTAGTCGAGTTTCAAGAGGCATTTGGTTGAGGATATATGCGCTAGTTTCGTCAACTTGATGTCTATTATTTATATAGATTAGCACCGCAACAATTAATCCAAGACTTAGACCAGAAAGCATCCATGGCCAGCCAGAAATGTTCTGAGAAGCTTTGGTTGTAGGATGTTTTACGTCAGGTTTCATATTGCTTTATTACATCCTATCAGGAGCATTTACGCCTAATAGTGTTAGTCCATTATAGAGAACCTGTCGTATGCCTAACGCAAGACTGATACGCGCATTACGAAGCTTTCTATCATCAACTAGCATTTTGTGTGCGTTATAGTACGAATGAAAATCGGCTGATAGGCTGCGCAGATAATGCACTATGTTTTGTGGTGCACGGTTAACAGAAGCAAGTTCAACTATTTCAGGATATCGACTTAAAAGCACTAATAAGGCTCTTTCATTATCTTCCGTCAATATTGATAAGTCAGAGATGCTACTAATCTTATGCTTAAGACCTTCTTCACCCATTTTTTTAATGAGACTACTTATTCTTGCGTGGGCATATTGAATGTAATAAACAGGATTATCATTAGACTCTGCTTTCGCAAGCTCTAAATCAAAGTCTAAATGTTGTTCATTAGAGCGAGATACATAATAAAAACGAGCTGCATCATTACCGACTTCATTACGAAGGTCCCTTAAAGTGACATATTTGCCAGATCTGGTCGACATTTGAACTTTTTCACGTCCACGATAAAGGCTTACGAACTGTACTAATCTGACTTCTAGGGATTCAGCTGGTTCTCCCATGGCTTCAAGACCAGCACGTACTCTTGCAATGTAGCCATGGTGGTCTGCACCTAGAACATCTAGAAGGACGTCAAACCCGCGCCTTCTTTTCTCCATATGATATGCAATATCAGACGCAAAATAGGTGGTGGCGCCATTTTCACGGACAACTACACGATCTTTCTCATCACCAAATTTTGTTGCCTTAAACCAGGTAGCTCCATCGCGTATATCTAACAGCTTTTTTTTATTCAAAAGAGTTAAAGCACGCTCTATTGAGCCTTTTTCATCTAGGCTTGCCTCTGAATACCAAATATCAGGTTTGACCCCGAACTCCAATAAGTCAGCTTTGATATCAGTTAGAACATTATCTAATGCTTTTTTTAAAAGCTTATTGAATTTTGTTATGCCAAGAATGTCTTTTGTTTGAGAAATAAGTTTATCTAGCAATATTTCACCGTCATTTTCTAAATCACTAAGTATTTCGTTTAGGGCAGCCTTATTTTCAGCGGAGAATTTTTCGCTTAGCTTGGTTTGTATTTGTTTCGCGATATCTATGACGTAATCGCCCTGATATGCATTTTTTGGGAAGCTTACTTCTATACCGTTTAGCTGAAGATGCCTTAGCCACACACTGACAGCGAGTATATTCATCTGGCGTCCTGCGTCATTCACATAATATTCTTCTTGTACATCATGGCCAGTTGCTCGAAGTAGATTGGCTAGGGACGCGCCATAGGCTGCATGGCGCCCATGACCAACATGTAGTGGTCCTGTTGGATTAGCTGACACATATTCCACAAGGACGCGCTGATTGTTACCAAGACCAGAACAGCCATAGCCTGACCCTAATTTGAGTATATCGATGAGCTCTTTATGGTAAGTGCTAGTCGAAACACTAATATTGATAAATCCAGGTCCAGCGACTTGTACTTCTTCTATGAGTTCTGATTGAGGGATATATTTTATTAACGTTTCAGCTAATTCTCGGGGTGGCCTCCCAAGTTCTTTAGCTAGTCTCATTGCGATATTAGTTGTGAAATCCCCATGTTTAGGGTCGCGAGTTCTTTCTAGTTGCAGATCATAGTTAGAGTCTAATTTATGCGAAGCATAAAAATCTGCCAGAGTTTCTTTGAAAAAGTTTTTAATTTGAGAGCGCAAAACGTCAGCCAGATATTTATGATTAATGGATTCTACCTGAAGCTATAACTCAGCTGGGTCAACATCAATCGACCACCGAATACGTCTAGCCTGAGGCCAATCACGAACGAGTAGTAACATATTACTTGTTAGGTCATGAAGAGTCTTCCGAGAGTTATGCTGAAAAAGAAGCTGTGCTCTAAAACGGTTCCCACGTTTCTCCATGCTTGGAGCCGCTGGGCCTAGTATTTTTATACTATCGGTCATATTTCTAGCAGTAGAAGCAATGCGCTCAAGAAATGCATGGGCTGTCTTTTTATTTATTGCCTCTGCACGCCAAACAATTAAATACGAAAAAGGCGGCCAGGCAGCAGCCTTACGTTCTTTTAAAGCAAGCTGTCCAAATGCATCATAGTCTTGTTGCACAAGCGTTGTTAAGAGGGGGTGAGATGGATAATGGCTTTGGATAAAAACCTCACCTGGCTGATCTCGTCGGCCAGCTCTACCTGCTACTTGTAGCAACGTTTGCCCTAACTTTTCGCTGCATCGGAAGTCAGTTCCAAAGAGGCCTTGATCTGCGCTTAGTACACCCACGAGTGTTACGTTGGGAAAATCATGTCCCTTTGCTAGCATTTGGGTGCCTACTATAATTTGAGTGTCGCCGTGCGTCACATCTGCAAGAATAGATTCAAGACTTCCTTTATTAGAGGCAATATCTTTATCTAGACGAGCGATTTTTATTTCAGGAAATAAGGCCTGTAACTCATCAGTAATTCTCTGAGTTCCAGCTCCAACGGCAATTCGTTCGGTAGCACAAATGCTACAGCCCCATGTTAATGAACGAGTTAGACCACAGTGATGACACCAAAGTTGACCAATTCTAGCGTGCAATGTCATACGTGCATCACATTGATCACATTCTTCCACGGTACCGCATTCAGTACATAATAGTACGGGAGCAAATCCGCGCCGGTTAATAAACAAAAGAACTTGTTGATCTAAAGATAGATGGCGTTCTATTGCTGTTATAAGAGGTGTGGATAGCCCATGCCGCTCTGCATGAACATTCATATCGATTATTTGAATTGTTGGTTTTCCAGCTAAGCCTATTTGATCGTCCATGCGTAACTCTTGGTAGCGCCCGTGTGTGACGTTATGGATGCTTTCAAGCGATGGTGTTGCTGAGGCCAAAAGTACGGGAATATTAAGTCCACGCGCTCTAAGAACAGCGAGATCTCTCGCAGAATATTTAAACCCATCCTGTTGTTTATATGAAGCATCATGTTCTTCATCAACAATGATTAGACCGGCATTGACGAGAGGAGCAAATATTGCTGATCTTGTGCCAAGGATGATTTTAGCTTCCCCAGAGCGTGTTGCTCTCCAAGCTTCAAGACGTTCCGCTGCGGTGAGACCGGAGTGCATAACTGCGAGACAGGTTCCAAAACGATTTTCCAATCTTTTTAAAAGCTGTGGAGTTAATCCAATCTCTGGAACTAATAATAAGCTTTGTCGACCAAAGTGAAGTTGGTTCGATATGAGATGCATATATACTTCGGTTTTCCCGCTGCCTGTAACTCCTTGAAGCAAGTAAGCTGCATAACTTTCAGCTGCATCTGTAATTGCACTAACACAGTTTTGTTGTTCAACGTTTAATTCGAAAGGGGATTCAATTGGCTTAGTGACTGATTTCATCTGGCAAGGTTTTTCTAAATATTTGGCCCACCCACGAGCAGCCATACGATTTAGGACGCTACCTTTGATGCCAGCATCTAGTAGTTCCTGTGCACTGATTTGATCACAGCGCCGCAGCAAATCAATGACCCTTATTTGTAATTTACCCAAATAATCTTCGCTAGATAATGCTCTCCCAGTTTTAGTTAGTTCCCAAAACTTCTCGCTGGATTGCGCAGGGCGACCTTGACGGAGCAGTGTTGGCAAAGCATGGGTTAGTACCTCACCAAGTGGATGGTGGTAATACTTTGCACACCAACACAGCAAATCAAATAATTCTGTATTAAGGACAGGTTCTGTATCTAGTGTTTCCAGAATTTCCCTAATGCGGCTTGGGTCCAAGCTGGGTTTATCGATATGGCAAGTTACAATCCCAATTTTTTCTCTTCTGCCGAGTGGTACACGTACCCTGCAGCCAAGAGATGGTGGCGGCCCAGATTTTGTCCATTGGTAGTCTAATTGGCCTACAAGAGGAACAGGAATCGCAACCTGTACAAATGAACTTTTGGTCATCTGGTTATCCCATGCAATGGGGTTATGATGTCGATAAGGCAAATCTTTAGTTGCATGGTCATCGTCTAAGTTTACAATCTCTGTCTAAGTTAACCACTTAGCCAAGAATAACTTACATAGAAGCTTGGATTACCAGCTTTTACGTAATATTCGGTTACTAATATATTTGATGGGCATGGTGTGGTTGGAGAACGATTATGAAAATAGGAATACCTAGAGAAATTCGGCATGGTGAAAAGCGCGTTGCAGCAACACCTGAAGTGGCCTTAGAAATACAAAAGCTAGGTTTTTCAATTGCTATGGAAGCTGGGGCAGGAGACGCGGCTAGCTTTGAAGATTCAGCTTTCCATGCGGTAGGTGTTGATGTCCTCAATGATCCTGTTTCTATTTGGTCCAATAGCGACATTATTATCAAGGTGCGACCCCCCGAAGACGAAGAAATAGAGTTGATGAGTTCGGGCCAGGCGCTAATTTGTTTTCTATGGCCTGCGCAAAATCGTGAGTTACTTGAGACCTTATCTGCTAAGGGTGTGACGACTCTTGCTATGGATAGCATACCGCGCATTTCCAGAGCCCAAAAGATGGATGCGCTAAGTTCAATGGCTAATATAGCTGGGTACCGAGCGGTTATAGAGGCAGCTCAGCACTTTGGGCGATTTTTTACTGGTCAGATCACAGCTGCTGGCAAGATTCCACCAGCGAAGGTCTTGGTTATTGGTGCCGGTGTTGCAGGGCTCGCTGCTATCGGTGCAGCGCGAGCAATGGGCGCTATTGTACGTGCTTTTGACACGCGCCCGGAGGTGAAAGAGCAGGTTGAAAGTATGGATGGAGAGTTTTTACTGCTAGATTTTGAAGAAGATGCATCTGGTGAGGGCGGGTACGCCAAAACCATGAGCGAGGAGTTTATCAAAGCAGAAATGGCTTTATTTGCTGATCAAGCAAAAGAAGTAGACATCATAATTACTACCGCTTTGATTCCAGGTAAGCCCGCTCCCGAACTGATTACTTCTGAAATGGTTCATTCTATGAAGCCAGGTAGTGTCATCGTAGACTTGGCGGCAGAGCAGGGAGGTAATTGCGCTCTAACAGAAGCCGATAAGGTAGTAAAAAAAGAGGGTGTTTCAATTATAGGGTATACAGATTTGCCCAGCCGATTAGCTTCACAGTCCAGTCAGCTTTATGGCACTAATTTGAGGCATTTACTTACGGATATGTGTCCTGACAAAAATGGACAACTCATTGTCGACATGGATGATGAAGTTATAAGAGGTGCAACAGTTGTTAAGAATCAGGAAATCACATGGCCGCCCCCAGCGCCAAAACTATCAGTAGAAAAAAAGAAGGCACCAGAAAAACCTAGTGTTTCCGAACCAACATTAATCGCCAAGCCTAGGCAATCTCGTCTAATGCCCATTTTATCTTTGAGTGTTGCAGTTTTAGCACTATTGGGGGTTGGGGCAGTAGCACCGCCATCTTTTCTAGAGCATTTTACAGTTTTCGTGCTCGCCTGTTTCATAGGTTATATGGTGATCTGGAATGTAACTCCGGCTCTTCATACGCCTCTAATGAGCGTAACAAATTCCATTTCTAGCATCATAATAATAGGAGCGCTACTGCAAGTTAGTTCGGCGGAGAGTCCGATTATGTGGATGGCTGGCCTCACAATATTGATTACAAGCATAAACATTGCTGGCGGGTTTGCGGTGACACGTCGTATGCTAGAAATGTTCCGAAAATAGGGAGCTGAAATGTCGGGAGTCGTTACAGTAGCTTATATAGGAGCTACGATATTATTTATCCTTGCCCTCGGTGGGTTGAGCCACCCTGAGACAGCTCGAAGAGGAAACCTCTACGGTATGGTTGGCATGAGTATTGCACTCTTAGCCACTGTATTGGGTGTGGTTACAGATCATCACCTATTATTAGTTTTAGGCCTTATAGTTGGTGGCGCTATCGGCATCATTCTTGCGCGGCGCGTTCAGATGACGCAGATGCCAGAGTTGGTAGCAATTCTTCATAGTCTAGTTGGGTTAGCTGCTGTGTTAGTAGGGTTTGCAAATTTTATGGACCCAGAGGTTCATTTTGAAGGTGTTGAACAAACCATCCACGATATAGAGGTTTATCTAAGTATTTTAATTGGGGCGGTTACATTTTCCGGCTCGGTGATTGCATTCGGGAAACTGAGTGGGAAAATAAGCGGAGCACCTCTTGTAATTCCTGGACGTCACTGGTTAAACCTTGGACTCCTCATTATAACTATTGTGGTGGGCTGGCAATTTGTCAATGAGTCAGCTAATGCAGGTATCGGAATAACTTCCGGGCTAAACCCATTGATAATAATGACTGCTGTGGCGCTATTATTTGGAATTCACATGGTCATGGCAATCGGTGGTGCTGATATGCCAGTCGTGGTGTCAATGCTTAATAGTTATTCTGGCTGGGCAGCCGCAGCTACTGGGTTTATGTTAAGTAATAATCTTCTTATCGTAACGGGGGCTTTGGTAGGCAGCAGTGGGGCAATATTAAGTTATATCATGTGCCGAGCAATGAACAGAAAGTTCCTTGCGGTTATAGCTGGCGGTTTTGGAACTTCTGATAGTGCATCAAAAGGTGATAGTGCTGTTCAAGGAGAGGCCATTGCTATTGAATCTATTGAGGTAGCCAGCCTACTTTCTGGCGCTAAAGAAATAATGATTATCCCAGGTTACGGTATGGCTGTGGCTCAGGCTCAGCATACTGTTTGTGAGATCACAAAGGTTCTCCGTAGCAAAGGCATTAATGTGCGTTTTGGTATCCACCCTGTTGCGGGCCGTATGCCTGGCCATATGAATGTGTTGCTTGCTGAAGCAAGGGTTCCATATGACATAGTGTTTGAAATGGATGAAATAAATCAGGATTTTTCGAATGTGGATGTTTCCATCATTATTGGTGCAAACGACATAGTTAATCCTTCAGCTCAGGAAGAGCCAGATAGTCCTATAGCAGGCATGCCAGTTCTTGAGGCATGGAAAGGTAAAGCAACAGTAGTGTTAAAACGTAGTATGGCAACAGGCTATGCGGGCGTTCAGAATCCACTATTTTTCAAAGAAAATACACGTATGTTGTTTGGCGATGCTCGGGAAAGTTTGGACGCTGTCCTAAGGGAGCTTTAGGTTAATCGGAGATAAAAATGACCATTTATCGTGAAAGGCTAGTATTAGTTTGCTCAAGCGTTTTGCTGATGTTTATGGGAGCTTGTACTTCAGATGTAGCGTCTCAGGCTACATCCGAGGAGGGTGATTTGCCTGCCCTACCATCGTCAGACCTTTACGCTGGATCCCCTTACCTTGGCAGTCTTCGTAATTCATTAGTCTATGGGGAGATTTGGGAGCGCCCACAACTTTCTAAACGCGATAGAAGCCTTATAACTATCGCAGTGCTACAAGCGTTGACGCGAGAAGAGCTGGCAATTCATATTCCGAGAGGGCTGGATAATGGTTTATCGCCTGAAGAAATCTCAGAGATTATTCTGCATGTGACTTTCTATGCAGGTTGGCCAACTGGTGTGCAGGCATCGTTAACAGCTTCTGAAGTATTTGAAAGGCGCGGCTTATCATTAGGCGTGCTTCCCGAGTCACCGGCTGGATTAGATATTGTGACTCCCAATACTTTGAGTGGCTCTTACGCAGCGGTACCTAGATTAGGCGAGTTACGTAATAGTCTTTTGTATGGAGATATTTGGCAGAGGCCATTGCTTTCCAAGCGGGATCGTAGTCTCATCACTGTCGCAGTTAATCAGTCGCTTTATGCGACTAATCAACTTAGAACTCATATTAATCGAGCTCTTGATGAAAATGGTGTAACGCCCCAAGAAATCTCGGAGATTATTTTGCATGTGACTTTCTATGCGGGTTGGCCTGCTGCCGTCAATGCCGGAACTCTTGCAACTGAGGCATTTGAA
>DJLG01000191.1:7364-9106 GCA_002434915.1 Proteobacteria bacterium UBA6522 | reverse complement strand
TGAGGGGTTTTACATTGCTTTCATCTAGCCTTATGAATTAACTGGAGCGCTCGTAGTGAAGATATTCATAATTAGCCTCAAGTCCGCGACTAAGCGGCGTGAAATTGCAAAAACACAGTTAAGTAAAACGAATCTATCATACGAGTTCTTTGATGCTGTACAGGGGGCTTCAGATGCAATTAATGCATTTAGTGAGATTAACTCTTGGAAATTTCTTTTGAACTCCCTACGAGAACCTTTGCCTGAGGAAATCGGATGTTATGCAAGTCATCGGGCTCTTTGGAGGAAGTCGGTAATTCTTAATGAGCCGATTGTTATTTTAGAAGATGACTTTAAGCTCAACCCTTTATTTGCTCAAACAATAAGTGAAGTTGGTGAGCACATAAATACATTTGGCTTCATTCGTCTTGAGTCTTCAAAACGAAACTCATCTATTCTAAAACGGTTACGGCCGAGAACTTATAATGTCCTGAATCTTCGCAATCACAGTTTACAGTATCTTTCCGATCCTCCTCAGTCCATGACAGCTTACGCAATTAGTCCAAAAGCTGCTAAGACACTATTGACTGTCAGCAAAATATTCACAGCTCCTGTAGATAAATTTGTACAAAGAACATGGGAGCATGCGACACCAATATTTGTATTGGAGCCAGCAGTTGTCGAAGCCTCAGAAATACGAGCGAATAATAACTCTACAATAAATATTGCTGGAGGTAGGTCGAGAAAAAGCCGTAACCCAATGCTTTTGCTGAGCCGGATGATTTATAAGGGTTTTGGCGAGGTACAACGAATCAGATTTGATAGAAAGCAAATTCATCGTTTAGGTTTATCTTCTTTTAGCCCAACGAAATAAATTTTAATAAACAACATAACGAATACTTATTTCTTATTACAATACTATAGGTAGTCTTTTTATAGGGCATTTGTAATTCTTGGCTACGATTAAGGGGTTGAAAATCTCTAATTCACATAGAGCTCTGTTTTAGCTGCCCAGTTTTTAGTCGGTGAATATAATCGTGATAAGAACGCATGGCCTGGTTAACGAATAGCCACATAATGGGTACATTAGCCCATAACATTACGCCGGTGCCCACTCCTGTAAGATTATCAAGATCAGCGTCAGATTCTATGAACCCCCAGGTCGCAATAATTATGAGTGCGCAATAGACAAATTTATACGTTAGGACCATACGATCTCCAAACAAGAAAACCACGCCCTGTTCGCCATAGTAACTCCAGGAAATCATCGTTGAGATTGCAAACAACCATACGGCGAGTGTTATTAGCCATTTACCGAGGCCTGGAATTACAGAATCAAATGCTTTAGCAGTTAGTGTCGCACCTACATAGGTTGCATAGATGCCAGTTTCATTAATGGTGGGGCGTGATTCGCTACTTAGTTGATCCCATAAAATGAACAGCCCACTACTAAGGCTATCTTCATCTATCATTTCTACCACACGTCCCTCAAGGCGATGTGAATTATTTCCAGATTGTGGATTAGCATCTGCATTAACGATGATAAAAACTATATCGCCTTCGCTCCAATCATCGTTAATACGCTGTGGCGCAGTGACTGTTTCTAGAACCCAACTGTCTGAATCTATTAATGAGAAGGTGGGCAGCGTGTCGAGTTGTGCTTCAGGAGCTCGGTTCCATACACCTGTTGAGAGAATAACTAAAGCGGTGAATGTACAAACGACAATTGTGTCAATAAATGGTTCCAGTCCAGCAACCATTGC
>DJLG01000191.1:1347-7031 GCA_002434915.1 Proteobacteria bacterium UBA6522 | reverse complement strand
TCATCTGTTTTTGCAGCAGAGTGTGCTATTGGGGATGTTCCTTGCCCCGCTTCATTTGAAAAAAGTGCTCGCTTCATTCCAAAAAGAAATGCATAGCCTGCTGTACCCCCTATGAAAGCACCAGTCATTTCCTGCGGGATAAATGCTGACCGTACAATTAAGGCCAGCATGGAAGGGATTTCCCCGGCATTGGAGATGAGAACAAATAACCCTGCAATTAAATAAAGCGATACCATAAATGGCACAAGGCGTCCTGCAACAGCGCCTATGCGTTTAATGCCCCCAATAATCACCATTCCAACGAGTATTGCCAGGGTAATTCCAGTCAAAATACTGGGAATACCAAAATATTCTTCCGTAATTTCTCCGACGTTCCAGGCTTGAAACATGTTCCCGCCAGTTGCAGTTGAAATTAGCAATGTGAAACAAAACAAACCACCTATAAGTTTTCCTAAAGGAGCGAGTTTAGGGTTTAGTTTGCTTAACCCTTTGCTGACTACCCACATGGGACCACCATGTGGATTATCTGGATCTTCTGTATTTCGATAGAGCATAGATAAGCTTACTTCCGTTAGCTTTATAGCCATTCCAAATAATCCAACTATCCACATCCAGAAAATTGCACCTGGCCCGCCCAGTGCAATAGCCAAAGCGACGCCGCCAATATTGCCGAGACCAACGGTAGCTGATAACGCCGCAGATAAGGCCTGGAAATGATTTATTGCTCCCGGGTGATTCGGATCATCGTAGGTGCCACGGAGAACTAGAACTCCATGCGTCAGTGCCCGATACTGACAAAATCCACTCCAGATAGTGAAAATAACCCCGGTACCGAGGAGTATTATCAAAACACTGTCATGCCAGATGATTCTGTTAAGAGCAATCAGTATTCCCAGTATGCTATCCATTTATTGCCTTTCTATAAGAATTAACTTGCTTCTAGGATGGCAGTAACGCCCATTCCGCCAGCAGTACATACGGATGCTAAGCCCCGCCCTGAGCCTTTTTGATTTAGTAATTTAGCTAGTGTCCCTAAGATACGTGTACCAGTGGCTGCAAAAGGGTGGCCTATCGCCACACTTCCCCCTTTTACATTCAGCTTTTTATCATCAATCGTACCAAGGGGGGCATCTCTTCCTAATCGCTCTGAGCAAAAATTTTCGCATTCCCATGCTTTTAAAGTAGCTAAAATTTGAGCTGCAAATGCCTCATGGATTTCATAATAGTCAAAATCTTGTAGCGAGAGATCTGCTTCTTTAAGCATATCTGATACAGCGTAGGCAGGGGCCATTAAAAGCCCCTCTTGGCTGATAAAATCTACGGCTGTAGTTCGTGAGTGCGTTATATAAGCTAGTATTGGAAGACCTCTTTCTCTAGCCCATTCCTCTGTAGCTAAGAGAATAGCCGAAGCTCCGTCGGTCAATGGCGTACTATTTCCGGCGGTCATAATTCCATGTTTGCTCAAATCGAATACAGGATTAAGCTTTGCAAGTTGCTCCAAGCTCGTATCTGCCCGGACATTATTGTCTTTAAGCAGGCCTTTATATCCAACAATGAGATCATCATAAAAGCCCTCTTCTTGGGCGGACGCAGCTTTTCTATGACTTTGATATGCAAAGGCATCTAGGTCTTTTCTGGACAGTTGCCACTGTTTAGCCGTTTGTTCCATGCTTTCACCCATGGATAGATTGGTCCGTGGTTCTATAACGCTGGGGTAAGTTGGTTTGAAATGGCGTGGTCGCAAATTTAGCCAAGGTTTGATTTTTTGTGTAAGTGTTTTGCCGCGCGCGCTTTCAATCAATATTGATCTGTATGCTTCTGGGTAAACAATGGGTAGATCGCTAATTGTGTCTGTACCGCCTGCTATCCCTGCATCTATTAAGCCGGTAGAAATTTTAGCGCTAATAATGATTGCAGCTGAGAGGCTAGTTCCACATGCCCTCTGTATGCTAAAGGCTGGTGTTTCGGGGGATAATCCTGATGATAATGTTGATTCCCGGGCGAGATTCCAGTCTTTAGAATGGTTTATAACTGCACCAAGCGAGACTTCACCAATGCCTTGTCCCTTGAGGTCAAAACGATCAACTATTGATGACAGCACTTTGTTCATCATGTCTTGGTTAGAGCATTGACTATAGGCTGTATGTGAGCGTGCAAAAGGTATTCTTACACTTCCCACAATGGCAACGGGTCGCATAGATTGATTATGCAAAGTCTGGCACCTTTATTGGCATATTAGTCATATATTCTTATTACATAGACTAGATTGCTCTACTAAATAAGCTTAAAGCTCCATTGTACAGGCGGACTTCAGCGCGCTGCATTTATCTTTATGGGTTACTTATAACTAGTGTGCATTTTAAATGGTGATAGCTCTAATATTATGGCAACTACATGAAAAACATAATAAAAACCTTTTGCTTTAGACTCTTTTTTAATGATTTGTTCATGGTAGAGTTTTAAGGCGGTGCTATAATCCAGTTAGGCATAGGCCCATAAGAGCCACCAAAGACGGCGAACTCAGGAATAACAGGGCCGTATCGGGAACTTCGCGGCCAGCCATAATCAACGGCATTGGGCAGCCGATAAGCTCTATAAACGAGGTGAGCATTGGCTCCGCCAAGGGATAGCATGACTCTAAGTCACAACATTAAGCCGGGGGATACGTTTCCACCGGCACGTGGTTTGTACTCCCCCGATCAGGAGAGTGACAGTTGTGGCGTTGGGTTTATTGCGCATGTGAAGGGACAACCTAGCCACCAAATTATTCATGATGCTGATCATCTTCTTTGCCGTATGGATCATCGTGGTGCCCGAGGCGCTGAGGAAAACTCTGGTGATGGCGCTGGAATTTTAACAGCACTGCCTCATGCATTTTTAACTAGGGTGGCGCGAGATGAGTTAGGCATTGAACTTCCAGAAGCTGGAAGGTTTTCTGCAGGGGTCGTATTTTTGCCAACCATTGAGGCTGAAAGGGAGTGGTGTAAAAAAGAGTTTGCAAAGATCTGTGATGAAGAGGGCCAATCTTTAGTTGGTTGGCGAATGGTGCCTACTAATGCCAAGGATGCTGACCTAGGGCCAACAGCGTTAGCCGCAGCGCCGCAAATAGAGCAGGTACTCATAGCGGCAGAAGATGGTCTAGGGGGTGATGCTTTTGAACGCAAACTTTATTTGATACGAAAGCGAGCTAGCCATCTCTTCCGTTCTAATCCAGACCTAGAGCAAGCAAAAGCCTTCTATGTATGCAGTTTGTCAACAAAGGTCCTTATTTACAAAGGCATGTTGACGCCAAGTCAGCTGATAACTTTCTTTTCTGACCTTCAAGAGGAAGATTATGAGACCCATTTGGCCATGGTCCACTCGCGCTTTTCGACCAATACTTTTCCAAGTTGGGATCGCGCACAACCGAATCGCTTTATGTCTCACAATGGAGAAATCAATACTTTACGTGGCAATGTTAACTGGATGACAGCACGAGAGGGTGTAGCTCAAAGCGATTTATTTGGTGAATCAATTGAAGGGTTATTTCCCGTAGTTGAACCAGATTGCTCGGATTCTGGTGTATTTGATAATGCACTTGAGTTTCTGCTCATGACTGGTCGTACTCTTCAAGAGTCGGTCATGATGATGGTTCCCGAGGCGTGGCAAAAAAATGAGCTTATGCCTAAAGAGAAGAGGGATTTCTATGAATTTCACTCCTGTGCAATGGAGCCATGGGATGGTCCTGCGTCGATAGCCTTTACTGATGGAAATTATATTGGGGCTGTTTTAGACCGTAATGGATTGCGACCTAGTCGCTATTATCTAACACATGATGATCGGGTCATCATGGCAAGCGAAGTTGGTGTCTTGCCGCTTGATAACGACATGGTGAAGTTCAAGGGACGATTAGAACCAGGAAGAATGTTTCTCATTGATTTTGTTGCTGGCAGGCTGGTGCCTGATGAGGAACTTAAACAGGAGTTTGCAAATCGAGAACCTTATGGTGAATGGCTAAATGATGAGCGACTATCCCTGCGTTCTCTTTTGCCAGAACCTAGGGCCCTAGGACTTGATCAAGAAAACCTTATGCATCGAATGCAAGCATTTGGTTACACAGCGGAAACTATGCAATTCATGCTAAAACCACTGGTTGAGCAGCTTCGCGATCCAGTTGGTTCTATGGGGAATGATTCCACACTTGCTTGCCTAAGCGATAAGCCGCGAATGCTTTACGATTATTTCAAACAGTTATTTGCGCAAGTTACAAATCCCCCAATAGATTCCATCCGTGAAGAAATTATCATGTCCCTGGAGTGTTACATAGGGCCAGAACCTAATCTTTTAGAAATTACGAGAAAGCATGCTCACAGACTGCGTTTAAGACATCCAATACTTACAAATGAAGAACTTGCAGCCATTAAATACATGGATCATCGTGGCTGGAGATCAAAAACCATTGATATAACCTTCGATCGTTATGAGGGTGCAGGAGAGATGTCACGCGCGATCAACAGGGTATGTCTCGAGGCTGAAAAGGCTATTGATGAAGGTTATAGCTTAGTTGTCTTGTCAGATCGCATGATTGATAAAAACCATGTATCTATTAGTGCGCTTGCCGCATGTGGCGCTGTTCATCACCATCTTGTTAAGCGTGCTAAAAGAACACGTATCGGATTGGTTGTTGAGACTGGCGAAGCGCGAGAGGTTCATCATCACTGTCTGCTGATCGGTTATGGTGCAGATGCTATTAACCCCTATCTAGCCTTTGAATCACTTTGGCAAGCAAGGCGAGATGGTCTCCTGGATGAGGACGCACATAAAAACGATAGTTTAGTTGTTTCTGCGTACCGTAAGGGTGTTGGTAAGGGAATGTTGAAAGTAATGGCAAAGATGGGGATTTCTACACTTCAATCTTACAAAGGCGCCCAGATTTTTGAGGCGGTCGGGCTTGCTGATGAGGTAATTGACCTCTGTTTCGTAGGGACGGCAAGCAGGTTGCAAGGTGTGGGCCTTAACGTGTTGGAACAGGAAGCGCTGAGAAGGCATGCGCTTGGATATCCTCATAAAACCCAAGATCAAATTAATGCTTTACCAAACCCAGGAGAGTTTCACTGGCGTAGTGCTGGTGAACGTCATGGATGGGACCCGATCGTTATTTCTACACTTCAATCCGCAGCTCGTTCTGGCGATCAGGGTGCCTATGAAAAATTTGCGGAACAGGCTAATGATGAGGCACGGGCAAATTGCACGCTAAGGGGATTGTTAAGGTTTAAGGTTGGAATTAACCCGGTTGTTCGTTTAGAGGATGTAGAGCCAGCAAAAGATATAGTGAAGCGGTTTTGTACTGGTGCAATGAGCTTTGGCTCTATTTCTGCTGAAGCGCATGAGTCTCTTGCTGTAGCCCTTAATCGTGTGGGCGGTAAAAGCAATACTGGTGAAGGGGGTGAGGACCCAGAGCGCTATAAGCAAATGCCCTCTGGTGATTCAAGACGTTCAGCCATAAAGCAAATCGCTTCTGGTCGTTTCGGTGTCACAATTTGGTACCTTGCAAATGCAGATGAATTGCAGATAAAAATGGCTCAGGGTGCTAAACCCGGTGAAGGAGGGGAACTTCCAGGGCGTAAGGTAGATGAAGTTATTGCACGAATCAGGTATTCAACGCCAGGGGTGGGTTTAATTAGTCCGCCACCACACCATGATAT
>DJLG01000191.1:0-1013 GCA_002434915.1 Proteobacteria bacterium UBA6522 | reverse complement strand
TATTCAATTGAGGATCTCGCTCAACTGATTCATGATCTAAAAAATGCTAATCCTTCAGCAAGAATAAGTGTAAAGCTGGTTTCTGAAGTTGGTGTTGGCACGATTGCAGCTGGTGTTGCTAAGGCCCATGCAGATCATATATTGATATCAGGCGATTCGGGGGGGACTGGTGCATCTCCTCTTACAAGTATCAAACATGCCGGGTTACCTTGGGAGCTAGGTATTGCTGAAACTCATCAAACACTGGTTTTAAATGATCTTAGAAGTCGGGTAGTTTTGCAGACTGATGGTGGTTTGAAAACTGGGCGTGACGTTGTCATTGCGGCCCTTCTTGGCGCCGAAGAGATGGGCTTTTCAACCGGACCACTCATTGCGCTTGGTTGTATCATGATGCGTAAATGCCATTTGAATACCTGTCCAGTTGGTATTGCCACCCAGGATCCAGTGCTAAGAAAAAAATTTGCTGGTACAGCTGAACATGTAGTCAATTATCTTTTCATGGTTGCTGAGGAAGCGCGCCAGCATATGGCAAGTCTTGGGTTTCGTCGTATGGACGATATGATCGGGCGTGTGGATCTCCTTGAAAAAAGAGATGCTATAAATCACTGGAAATCAGATGGTATTGATTTAACGCCTGTTCTTACGGCAGCGGTTAAACCCCATCAGAAAGTTGAAGTTCGTTGTACTCAGAAGCAAGACCATGGTCTTGAAAATGCTCTTGATAACAAATTAATCGAACTAGCCGCTGATGCGATACATCACGGCAAAAAAATTAATCAAGAACTCCCAATTCTAAATATCAATCGCACAGTTGGCACAATGCTCAGTCATGAGGTTGTTAAAACCTGGGGTGAGCGGGCGCTTCCAATCGACACTATTCATTTTAAATTTAATGGTTCTGCAGGACAGAGTTTTGGAGCTTTTTTGGCTAGAGGGATTACTTTGGAGCTTGAGGGTGACAGTAATGATTATGTGGGTAAGGGCTTGTCGGGAGGCCGTTTAATTATTTACCC
>DJLG01000069.1 GCA_002434915.1 Proteobacteria bacterium UBA6522 | reverse complement strand
GGTATTTGGCGATATGAGGCTACAATCCCTTTGGAGCGTCCTGACCACCTTCAAAACAGAGCTTTTCTGACGGATGAAGAAGTAGCGGCGATTACATTGGTTGAAGAAGAGTTAGCCATGGCCAGGCTAAGTGGGCTTGATGGAGTGGATGTAGGAAAAGCTACCCTAGAAGAATCACCAATTCGCTATAACGAATACAATTCTTTCTGGCAAGACCATGGACGCCCACGCCAGGTATACCGTCAAACATCTCTTATTTTGGATCCCTCTGATGGAAAACTGCCATATACCGATGATGCTAGAGAAGCTGCTAGACGTTCGACTGAGCGTTATGGGGTTGGTCCTTATGAGTCCTATTTGGACCCAGATACTGGTGAGCGATGTCTTACGGATGGGGCTGCCATTATGATGTGGCAGGGCCCGAATGGCGGTCATAATCGTATTGTTCAAAGTCCGGGTTACGTCACAATTGTGCATGAAGAATATCAAGATAGACGCATCATTCCGGTAGATGGTCAGCCGCATCATGGCGTAAAGCAGTGGTTAGGCGATTCTGTTGGTCGTTGGGAAAATGATGTGCTTATTGTTGAGACTAATAACTTTCTTGATAAAACAAACTATGAGTGGGCAAATATTTGGAGCCGTGCCTCTGATACGCTTCGCTTAATTGAACGTTTTGAGAGAGTTGGCCCTCAGTCAATTGAATATACTCTTACAGTCGAGGATCCAAAGACATTCACTAGGCCCTGGACAGCTGTTATTCCAATATTAAAACTTCCAGATAGCACGCATATTTTTGAATATGCTTGTCATGAGGGTAATTATGCTTTATCCAATATGCTTAGTGCGGGTCGTGTTGAAGCGACAAAGAACTAAATGCTAATTATTGGGAAATTAGGGAGGCATGTATGCGTACTCATCTCATTGTTGGGCTTGTTCTAGCTGCTAATTTTTTAGCGATACCCCCCATTTGGGGACACCATGCATTTGCAGCAGAGTTCGATGCTAATCAGCCAATAAGACTGGAAGGGAAAGTAGCGAGAATGGAGTGGATAAGCCCACATTCATGGCTTCATCTTGATGTTTTTTTGGCAGATGGAACGGTGGAGAGATGGATGATTGAAGGCGGTCCTCCGAATGCTCTTTTTAGACGTGGAATTACACAAGAATCACTGCCTATCGGAACAGAGATTATTGTTGAGGGATTCCGTGCTAGAGATGGATCTATGAGAGCAAATGGTCGCGATATTACCTTTGCTGATGGAAGCCGACCTTTTGTGGGCTCTTTTGGGTCCGAAGGACCTTAGTTTTAGGTTTTTTATGACAACTATCTAGAAAGATATTGATTGTGGAATGACGTTTTGGTGTTCCACTTTAAGTAATTTAAAAGAAGAAGGAATAGGTAAAAATTATGCGGATTCAACTGTTTAAGTTTGTGGCCATATTAAGTGTTTTATTAATAGGCTTTATGCAGATAACGCAGGCACAAGAAGTGCGGATCTATAATACTGTTAAGGAAAAACTTGCACGAGGTGAGCAAGTTATAGGCGGTACGGTAACTTCTTCTGATCCTAATATGTATTGTTCAATGGCTAATGCTGGATATGATTTTCTTTGGATTGAAATGCAGCATAGCCCTCTCAGTTACCAGGAGGTCGCGCGCATGATCTGGGCTTGCAAGGATGCCCCTGCAATTCCTTTTGTTCGTGTGCCTGATGCTACTGCGGGTGATATTCAAAAAGCGACAGATATTGGAGCTTTAGGAATTGTAGTTCCTCTTGTTGATGCTGCGGACAAGATTGAAGCGGCAGTCCAATATGCACATTATCCCCCAATCGGTATTCGGAGTCAGGGTGGAGGGCAGTACCGTGCGCTTTGGGGTGATGATTATCGAGAAAGTGCGAATGAAAACATCATGATTGTTGCAATGATCGAAGCGCCAGCAGGGGTAGAAGCAGTTGAGGAAATTGCTGCAGTTAATCATGTGGATATTGTGATGGTTGCTAGCACAGATCTCGGTAGCTTTTCAGGTTTGCGTCAGGGCAATGTGCGTTATGAATCAATGGTTGAGGAAGTGCGTGAGGTTACACTTGCTGCTGGTTTGGCTTTGGGTGGTCCCCAGGCTTGGCGTGAACGAGATGGGTTTCAGTTTTTTCAAGGACCAAGCGATGCAAACCTTTTGAGGCTTGGTGTTGAAAGATCTTTGGAAACACTAGGTAGCGGTATAGCTGAAATTGAGGGTTCTGAACGTTAATGCGTTTTAATGTGAAGGAGACAATATGTTGAGGAATTATCAAGTATTTATTTTCTTGAGTGTGGTTAGTTTTGGGTTTGGCCTGATTGTTGGTGGAACCACAGAATTTACAAGCGTCGCAGAGGCACAAACATCAGATCGTGTATTTGAGCTTAGGACCTACACTACACATCCGGGGCGTCTTGGAGAGTTACATTCGCGTTTCGCAGACCATACAGTCACACTTTTTGAACGGCATGGGATGACTAATATGGGTTATTTTCAGCCAACTAATTCGCCTCTTGCGGATAACACCTTAATTTATCTGCTCATGCATGATAGTCAGGAAGCGGCTGAAGCAAGTTGGGCTGCTTTTAGGTCAGATCCTGAATGGCTAAGTGCAGCTGAGGAGTCTCGAAGAGATGGAAGGCTTGTACAGAATGTGGATAGCGTTTTCTTAGAGCCTACTTACTATTCCATGATGAATTAATTATTAAAAATAATAAATGGTGGTTTTCTGTAATATGAAATGGCTACTTCTTTTTTTGATGTTTTGTCCGGCTTTGTCAGTATATGCACAACTTGAAGGGATGATTGATCTGCATGTCCACGCAGCCCCAGATAGCGATGTGAGGTCAGTAGATGCTTTTGAGGTCGCCCGTTTAGCTCAACGCCGTGGAATGCGAGCGCTACTTTTTAAGAATCATAATACTCATACAGCCTCACTAGCGTATTTGGTATCACAAGCGGTTCCAGGCGTAGAAGTTTATGGTGGTATTACTCTTAACCGAGCCGTTGGAGGCATTAATCCCTTGGCTGTACGGCTTATGGCTGAGACCACGAATGGCCATGGACGTGTTGTTTGGATGCCTACAAGGGATTCTGAACACGCTGCTCGTAACTCAGTACGCTCTGATTATGTGTCAGTTTCACGTAATGGAGAGTTGCTTCCCGAGGTTCTAGAAGTTCTGGATGTAATGGCAAATTATAATCTAGCATTAGCTACTGGCCATTCAAGCCCCGAAGAATCTTTGCTTTTAATTCAAGAGGCACGTGCTCGGGGAATCAATAGAATCATTGTAACTCACCCATTTTCTGGTTCTGTAGCGATGACGCCTGAAATACAGAGGATGGCTGTCGAAATGGGTTCATTACTGGAGTACCCAATTTCTTTAGCTCTGGGTGACGACGAACGCTTTGCTTTGTTTGTAGAGCAATTACAGCTAGTAAATCCTACGAATGTGGCACTGAGTACAGACCTTGGTCAAACAGGACGCCCAGTACCCTCAGATGGCCTTGATTTTTCTATTCGAAGATTAATTGAAGCTGGTATCACAAACTCTGAAATAAATATAATGACGAAACAAAACCCTGCTCGGTTTTTGGGTTTGCCTTGAAAATAAATTATATTTATTAATTACCTGATGCATATGGAAATTAACTGTATTGCATGCGTGGAATTATCGATTTCTTTTAATAAGCACTTGCAGGACAGGAGTGTACCGGTCAGGATGTAAGCCTAACTATTGTGACGCTGCACTTAAACCAACTAGAAGCAGGCATAACTATGAACAAAATATTGCTCGGATTTTTATTTTATATCGCTATCACCTTACCAACGTTTGCGGCTTTACAGCCAGGCGATACCGCACCAAACTTTCAGGTAAGGGCGTCTCTTGCCGGCGAAGAGTTCGACTACTCGCTTGAGGAGGCTTTGAGCCAGGGGCCAGTGGTTGTCTATTTTTATCCGTCTGCGTTTACCAGGGGATGTAATATTCAAGCCCATGAGTTTGCAGTCAACATGGAAGAGTTTGTTACCGCAGGTGCAAGCGTAATTGGCGTTTCACTTGATAGTATCGAGCGACTTAATGATTTTTCTGCCGATCCAGAATATTGTGCTGGAGAGTTGGCAGTAGCCTCTGATATTACGGGTACGGTCACACAATCTTATGATCTAGCAGTGCGTCAGCGGCGTGAAGGAATGACGGATACTCGGGGTGTCACTGTGGACCATAATTTAGCAGAACGCGTAACTTTTATAGTTTTGCCGAATGGCATTATTGCTGAAACTATAGGGGGTATTTCTCCTCTAGAAAACGTCCAGCAATCTCTTGAAGCTGTTCAGCAGCTTCAGTAGTTCAGAGGATTAAAGGTTATAAACCAAAGCGGGTATTTTGATACTTCAAGAAAAGATTTTTTCTTGATTGCTCGGTGGAAAGCGAATTTTTTTCTATGATTTTAGAAAAATTATGCCCCATCTTAATAAATACGTTAGGCATAGCGTTCTTTTGTATTGGGGAAGCTGGTTCCCAACCTCTCATTCCATTAGACCCAGAAACAGATTCGACTAGAGATGGTCTCTATTATGTAGATCCGCGTGTTATGGATACGACTTGGGTAAGACCTGATCTAAACCTCGCCAAATATACAGGCATTATGATCATGCCATCGATTACTTCGTTTCGTGAGGTATTCGGAAGCTATCACCCAAGAACAGCTTCTGATACTAACGGGTTTCGAGTTAGTGAAATCAATAAAAATCGTTTGAGGGATTATTTTGGTGAAGCATTTCACGAATTTGCGTCTCAACTTAAACCTTACGAAATAGCCGATGGCGTAGGACGGAATGTTCTTCTGGTGCAAGGGTTTTTGATTGACGTTGTGTCTCGTATTCCACCCGAACGTAGAGGTAGCAATAGGTTGTTAGTGAGGCGACCATGGGAGGTGACCCTGATGGTTGAACTCCGCGATTCCATGAGCAATCAGCTTTTGGCTCGTAGCGTTGAAAAAACGGGCATCAGAGGATCTTATGATGTGACAGAGTTGCCAGAAGTGACCCAATGGGCTACTGAAAACTGGTCTCAAGCATTGTTAGAACGACTCCAGGATTTAATGGTCATTGGAGGAGGTCGCTGGGCTAATTGCGACCTGAGAGATAGAGAAAATAATTGCGCCTTTTGATAAGGGTTTTCTCAGGATTTTGGCTCTTAAGAAGTTATATCAGGTTGGTTTGCACGTAGAAAAGAACGAACATGACGAACGGCTATGGGAATACGATCCGCCGGCCTTTTCCATGGATACAAGCTAACTTCTGACCTAGGTGCCAATAGCGCCGACTCCATTGCTACAGCATAAGGGTGTGCAGGAATATCGTCAGGCATTACAAGTACAGGTGTTTGACAGGTTTGAACGAACTCACGGGTTGCGGTAAAAACAAAATCCCCTTTAGTTCTATACATGTTATTAAGAAATGGTTCGATCATTTCCATTGTAATGTCCGGACGACGTGCAGCGAGTGCTGGTCCCCAATTATTCATATTTCCATCATAAAAAAAATTAGGAAGTTCTGGGTCAAAACCGCTAGGTTGTGCCAAGACAGCTGCTGGTATCCGATCCTGCGCCCTTCTCAAAAGGTTCCAGATGAATGGGCCACCTATACAAAAACCCATGACCATGAACTCAGTAATTCCTAGATGGTCCATGAGACCAAGTTGATCGTCTGTATGGGAATCCCAAGGACGATCAATCTCTAAAGGGCCAGAGGATTGCCCATCGTTAGCATTACGTAGATCCATAGTGATGCAGCGAAACTCATTGCTAAATTCTTCAATGGGGTTAAATGGAGCCCTGCTATCAAGATAGGAAATCACAGAATTTAAGCCGCCCCCTGGTATCAAAAGTAACGGGAAGCCAGAACCTATGTCTTGGTAGTGAATGCTTACATCACCTCGTTGGTAAACAGACATTGAGTCATCTCCTTGTCCAAAAGTGCGCCGTGCAGCGGTCACAGCCGCCATAGCAGCACCTGTTGCTAAAAGGGCACGTCTAATTGGATTCACAATGGGCGCTCTCTTTTTTGTTTTTTGGTGCGATTTTCTAAAGACTGCTACTACAGAACATTCGAGTCAAGCTATAGCTAAAAAATTCATTAAGGGCGGCTTTATACTCAAGGCGATTTATATAAAATTTGGTGCCGGGAGCGCGTTACCTGATTTATACATCAGATGCATACGCCTCCTCTTAGAATACTTGGATGGGCCTCGATGGAGGCGCTGCTCCCAAACGGTCCTAGCTATGCCACACACCTGCTCAGGAGGCGTTTGTCATAACCGATACCAACTCTACGTCTGGTTCAACCTGTTCCATAGCTGTGAGTTCCCTCAGGGCCGGAGGAACGGCCCCTCCAAAAGCAGCTCTATTTGGCGCTCGATCCACTCCGTCACTCCTGGATGCGGAACAAGGCCCTGGCCGTCGGCGACGTAGTCCAAGCCTTCAAGGACGTCAGCGTAAGGCCCAAAGCCGTATACTCTGAAAGGGATAACGATAACATTCCGGCCGGCAGTATTAGCCGACTTCACAAACTCGCGAATCCGCTGCTCCGCAATCTTGCGCGTCTCCGGCCAATCCTCCCGGAGCGTCTCGACCAGGATCTCGTTGAACGGAAGCGTCGCTCGAATGACGTCGGCGTGCTTCTCCAACGCCGCGAGCCAGCGTGCGTTTTCCTCATTTTCGGCTGGCCCATGAGCGAGTATCAACACGTCTTCGTTTCCCGGGTCCTCACTGAGAGTCCGAGCACGATCGGTCAGTACTTCGGTCATTTCCGGCGCATTCGCGAGGCCTTCTGTGCTCAGCGCGTAGGATGCGCCAGTGTCTATCCTCCAGAGTGCCATCGAATGCCCCATACCGTGATCCGCTTCGTCGTGATGTGGTTCGGCCGGGCGCATAGGCGCGCCTCCAACGAGTCCGAGAATCTGCCGTGTTCGTTCGTACCAGCTATCCCCGCTGACGAACAGTCGCACGACCGCGATCTCGTCCGCGCCACGTGCCTCGAGTGTCGCAGCGGACTCCTGCAACGACGACGCATTGGCCATTCCAAAGGCGACCTCGATGTTGTAGTCATCGCGCAGCGGCTCTACAGCGGACAGCACGCCTTCGGTCCATTCGGCCGAACCGCCGTGAGCCATGACCATCACGCCGGGGTCTGGTTGCTGCGCCTGGGCAGTGACAGACATTGCCGCCGAAAGAGTGATTGTAAGAAAAAGTTGTTTAATTGTTCCCTCTCCCACGGTTAGAAGTCGATGATCGTCGAATCCGGGTAAGCAAGCGAACATTAATGCTAATGATAATCATTCTCATTTGCAATGTCTGGTTTCAGCTGCGCATGCAAGGGTAGAGCGTCGGCTCGGTAACTCTTCATCGATTATTCAAAGCTAAGCAGAGTAGAGCCAAATCGGAAATCACCGCGGTTTGCGATGGTGCCGGGAGAGAGACTTGAAC
>DJLG01000019.1 GCA_002434915.1 Proteobacteria bacterium UBA6522 | reverse complement strand
AGGAACCCCGAAGTTTGAAAGAGCGTTAAACATACTAAACGCTTGCATGTTTCCAAACCTCTTGCAAGTATTGTGTAACTTTTTACAAAATAATCGGATTGCTTATGTCAGGGAAAAGCGCTCATGCTTTCTGGATTACTGGTCCAGAATCAAGTGAAATTCGAGCTGAAACTATAGCTGATCCACTGGATGGAGAGGTTGCAATTCAAACCCTCTATAGCGCTATTAGCCGTGGTACTGAGTCATTGGTATACAAGGGCGCTATTCCACCTAGTGAATTTGATCGAATGCGTGCACCATTTCAAGAAGGTGATTTCCCTACACCAGTAAAATATGGATACATTAATGTTGGGGTCATTGACCAAGGACCATCAAAACTTTTAGGACGTTCCGTTTTCTGTATGTACCCTCATCAAACTTATTATGTAGTTCCTGAAAAATCTGTCTATCTTTTACCTGACGATGTCCCGCCAGCTAGAGCAGTTCTAGCGGCAAACCTTGAAGCAGTAGTTAATGGTCTATGGGATGCGACACCCAGAGTTGGAGATAGAGTCACTATTGTGGGTGCTGGAGTATTAGGTCTTTTGTTTGCATGGCTAACAGCACGTTTTCCTGGGTGCAATGTTGAAATAGTCGATACAAACCCTGAAAAGAAAAATTTAGCAGATAAGATTGGCGTTTCCTTTAAATTCCCTAGTCAGATAAAACCTGAGTCCGATCTAGTTATACACACAAGCGGAACATCTGAAGGTTTATCTACCTCACTTGCCTGTGCAAATTTCGAAGCCAAAATACAAGAAATGAGTTGGTTTGGAAATCAACAAGTCTCTTTACCACTTGGTGAGGCCTTCCATTCACAAAGATTAACCTTGCAATCTTCTCAGGTATCTTCGATCTCAACCTTTCAACGAGGGCGCTGGTCCTCAGAAAGAAGAATGGAACTAATATTACGTCTGCTAAGCGAACCCGACTTAGATATGCTAATAACAGGCGAAAGCAAATTCAAAGAACTACCCTCTGTAATGAAAAAGCTCTCTAGAGAAGCAGGTAATACTCTCTGCCATCGAATTAAGTATTCTAATTAAATTACTGATAATAAAGAGAAAATAAATGTATATTATTTGTGTTAGGGATCATTTTATGATCGCACATAGTTTTAAGGGGAAAGTTTTTGGGCCTGCTCAAAACCTACATGGTGCAACATATGTAGTTGATGTTGAATTTCGTCGTTTGGAGCTCGATGAAGATGGAGTGATCGTTGATATTGGTCTTGCTAGCGAAACATTAAAATCAATCTTAAAAGAGCTCAACTATAAAAATCTTGATGAAAGTGATGAGTTTTCTGATAAAAATACTACGACAGAATTTCTAGCACATACTATCTTTCAAAGAATGGAAGCAAAGGTGCATGAAGGTTTACTAGGCACTTTAGCTCTTTCATTAGACTCCATGCGAGTCACTTTGCATGAGTCTCATGTGGCATGGGCAGCTTATGAAGGTCCAATTGATAAAGGTATGAAGGAGTGACACCTGGACTTGAACTTGATTTCATAGTTCCAGGAAATCCACAAATAAAAACTGGAGGGTATATTTATGATCATCGGATAATAGAAGGATTAACTAAGCTAGGGTGGCAAGTAAAAGTACACTCTTTCGACCCAAGCTTCCCTTTCCCTACTAAAAAAGCTCTAAAAAGCGCGCGTGAAATACTCCATAAAATCAGCTCTGGAAACCTAGTAATAATAGATGGACTTGCCCTTGGTGGAATACCGAACCTTATAGAGGAACAGAAAAAGCGTTTACGCATAATGGCGCTTGTACACCATCCTCTTGCACTTGAAACAGGTCTTAGTAATCAAGAGCGTAAAGTACTGCATCAGTCAGAGAAGCGCTGTCTAAGCATGATCAAACAAATATTTGTAACTAGCCAGTGGACAAAAAAACAAATTCTTAAATTTAGTAAGTCCAATAACAAAATTCACGTAGTAGTTCCGGGAACTGATAGGGCTGATTTAGCACATGGGTCTAAAGGTGATTTAGTAAATATGCTTTGTGTAGCTACCTTAACCCCAAGAAAAGGGCATTTGATTTTATTTAATGCCTTAGAAAAACTTCCAAAAAATTCCTGGCATCTCTATTGCGTTGGAAGCCTTGAAAGAGATTCAAAGACAGTAAAAAAATTACGTAGTCAGATTGAAAGATTAAAGTTAACAGAGCATATAACGTTAGTTGGAGAGGTTAATCTTAAGGACCTTTCTGCATACTACGATAATACTGATCTATTCGTATTAGCTTCCCATTTAGAAGGTTATGGAATGGTAATTTCTGAGGCAATAGCTAGGGGACTGCCTGTCATTTGCACCTCTGCAGGTGCTGTTTCAGAAACGATTGCGGCAGATGCTGCATTACTTGTTCCAGAGGGAGATAGCATTAAATTATCTAATACACTATTAGAAGCAATAAATGATCGGAATGTACTAATAAAACTAGCCAATAAATCACGTGCAGTAAGAAATAAGCTTCCAACCTGGAATGAAAGTTGCAATAAGTTTTCTAAAATTCTAAGAGAAATAAATTGACTGATTTCTCTAAAAATTGGCTTGAATTACGCGAACCTTTAGATAGGAGGTCTCGCTCCAATGAACTTATTAAGACACTTAGTATAGTGCTTCCCGATAGACCCATTCACGTCATAGACCTAGGCACAGGGACCGGCTCTAATCTTAGATACTTATGCAAAGAGCTTAAAGGAAATCAGATATGGCAGTTAATTGATAACGATGAGAATCTACTAAAAACCATCCCTGCATATACAAAAAAATGGGCAATTAAAAATAAACTATTAGTAAAAGAACTTGGCAATGAGTTTCTAATCAAAGGTGAGAATATCGAATGCCATGCTTACATACAACAAAAAAACTTATCTGATTTAACAGACATAAAGATTCCAGAAAAAGCTTTGGTTAGTTGCTCTGCATTACTAGATCTGGTTTCCAAAAACTGGATAAAAACCTTAGCAAAAAAATGTATGCGCATTAAAGCTACTATACTTTTTACGCTCAACTATGATGGTCATATAAAATTTAAACCATGTGAGGAAGATGACAAACTAGTACGATCACTGATTAATAAACATCAGCTTAAAAACAAAGGATTTGGTAATGCAATGGGGCCTAAAGCTGAACATATGGCCGTACAAGTTTTTAGCGAGATTGGCTACAACATACGCAGCAAATACAGTAATTGGAAAATTAAGTCTAATGACAATGAACTACAGACAATGCTTCTAGATATGTGGTTAGACGCTGCTATTGAGGGTTCTCCAGAACAAAAAAATAGGTTAAAAAACTGGAGAAAAAAACGGCAATACCATGTTATTTCAAAAAACTCTGAACTAGAAATTGGTCATACTGACATTCTTGGATGGATATCAAAATGATCACCAGCGTCTTAAAGAACCCTGCTAATTCCAGAAAATTCTCTGTGATCTGCCTCAGTTTGCCCGTCAGGATTACTTAAATCACAGTCAAAAAGCACATCACCCCCCATTCGAAAAACTCGATGAGGTAATCTTAGGCAATCCTTAATCCTTTGCCTACCAGATAAACTTATACCAGGCATTCCTTCGCCCAAAACTAATGGAGCAATAGCAACTTGTAGTCTATTAAGCAAACCAGCTTCTAGAAAACCAGATACAGTCTTGCCACCTCCCTCAACAAAGATAGTCATCAATTTATGTTTATGTAATACACTTGTTAATTCATCAAAAGCAAAGCGCTCATTTTTCATGGGAATTGCAATTGTTTTAATGCCTTCAATTTTATTAGGGGCATCAGAAACTTGAGTCTCATCATAAAAAACCAGGGTTTTTGCCTGTTTATCGGAAAAAACATTTAAATTCAGAGGTAATCTGAGTTTTGGATCAAACACGATCCGAGTTGGGTTTTCACCCTCAACCTCTCGTGTTGTAAGCTGAGGATTATCCTGAAGTACAGTTCCAGCACCTACTAGTACTGCATCACACATTGCTCTCATTCTGTGGAGATGTAAAATATTTTCTGGGCCTGTTACATAATGAGAATGACCTGATCTAGTAGCAATATACCCATCTAGCCCTTGCCCTAAATGCCCCAAAAAAAATGGTTTTTCTGGAAAAACATTACAGATAGGTAGATATAAATCTAAGAAATCTTGAATATCAGGGTTAATTCCTGAATGACTCACCCAACCTATAGACTGCTTCCATGAGAGTAAAGTACGTCTATCACCATTTGATAAGGCAGATAGCTTTCTAGAATCATTTAGGCCATAACCTCTATCATTATCTGGCTTTTTACCTTGCCTGACCCAAAGTCTAGCTAGAAGCAAAGTGTGCCATATGTCATCAATATTCATATCAGTACCGTTACAATATATGTATGTGCTGGATTTAGTAGAGCCATATAGGAAAATCAACCATTATTCAGGATAAGACACTAACTGTTATCCTAGCACTCAATAAGGATTAGGCAGAACCAAGGACCAGGCAGAAACAATGAGCTCTAGAGAATTAAATGGATGCATGGAAGCATTAAAAACTGATCGGGCTGT
>DJLG01000084.1:1378-2538 GCA_002434915.1 Proteobacteria bacterium UBA6522 | reverse complement strand
TAATGCAACCAGCTCTTGCGGCACGCCCTGTTGACGCAATACGTTTGCTATATAAGTACGCCAACGACCTGACCGAACATATCCAGCACGATAACGATCGGACTGACCTAATTGAAACCTTACTTGGTCTATTGCTTCATTTAAAACACTATTTGCTGTGCCTTCTGGCCAGACGTCCAAAACACGCTGCTCTTCCTCTGTGAGGTTATTTCGCTTACCGCCCGCAAGAGCCCTTAAAGCATCAGTTATTTCATCTCTAGCCTGACTTATTTGGCGGTTTCGCATTCGTCTAGAAGCCCCCTCAGGGAACTGAAGCGTGCGATAGACAACAGAAAGGTCACGGGTATCATGTACAAACCCACTACTTGTGTTCACTTCCGTATAAACACGAGTCCAGAAATTAATATCTGGCTCAATTTCTAGTGGGCGAGGAAGTTCCTGAGCAAGCACATACCCGGTCATGCTTACAAAAAGCGGTAGCAGCATTGTCCACGAAAGAATCCTAATCAAAACCACTCCCCAATAAGACATGCGATACAACAAAAACTACAAACTATCAGGCTACCCCTAACTAAGAATCAAACGGATTACGTAAAACAATAATTTCTTTTCTGTCCGGTCCGGTAGAAATAATATCAATAGGTACTTCAAGCAATTCTTCGAGACGCTTTAAATAATTTTTTGCCTCTTTTGGCAGTTCAGCATAATCAGTAACACCACGGGTAGGAACATCCCAACCTGGCAGGCTCTCATAGACAGGCTCACATTCTTCATATCTTTCCATCAGAAGTGGAGGATTCTCCAATAATTCACCATCGAGCAGATAACCTGTGCAAATCTTAACCTCATTAAGCCCATCAAGCACATCAAGCTTTGTCAGGCCTAGACCAGTTAAAGAGTTCGCAATGACTACTCGTCTTAATGAAACGGCATCAAACCAGCCACATCGTCTCGGACGTCCTGTAGTAGCACCAAATTCTGCTCCCACCTTAGCCAAATGCCCACCAACATCATCAAAAAGTTCTGTCGGAAAAGGACCTGAACCCACGCGTGTTGTATAGCCCTTTACAATCCCTAGCACGTGATCTATCTGCATAGGACCCACTCCAGCACCGGTGCATGCTCCACCAACCGTGGTGTTTGAAGAAGTTACAAAAGGA
>DJLG01000084.1:0-1070 GCA_002434915.1 Proteobacteria bacterium UBA6522 | reverse complement strand
AAGTTACAAAAGGATAAGTTCCAAGATCAATATCTAATAAAGCTCCTTGCGCTCCTTCGAATAAAATCCCACCCTCTTTTCTCTGAATATCATGTAATTCCTGAGTAACATCAGCAATAAGTGGCTTAATCCTATTAGCAACACTTAAAAGACTCTCAATTTCTTTATCAAGTGGAACTGTCTCAGCGTCATAGTAGCGTTGCAGCAAGAAATTATGTAAATCAAGGATTACTTCCAGCCTCTCTTTCAAAAGTTCTGGAGCAAAAAGATCTGAAAGTCTCAGTATGCGTCGAGCAGCTTTGTCTTCATAGGCAGGTCCAATACCACGCCCAGTTGTTCCTATCGCATCTCTACCACGAGCTTTTTCTCTGGCAATATCTAACGCTACGTGAGAAGAAAGAATCAAAGGACAGGCCGGAGATATTCTTAGCCGCTCATGTACAGGAACGCCCTTAGATACAAGTCCATCCATCTCATGAACTAGGGCATCAAGGGACAACACAACCCCATGACCAATCAGGCAGCTTACTCCATCCCTCAGAACACCTGATGGAATCAAATGAAGTACGGTTTTTTTACCATCTATAACTAGCGTATGACCAGCATTGTGGCCACCTTGAAAACGAACAACAGCATCGGCTCTGTCAGCAAGCAAATCTACAATTGCTCCCTTCCCCTCGTCACCCCACTGCGTACCAATTACAATTACATTACGACCCACTAATCTCAGCCTCTAACAAAATACAATAATGCTAAACCAGCAATTACTACTCCAAGCCCAAAGTTTCTAAGCCGTTGGTCTTCAAATTGAGCAACTACATCTAGTCCACGACGCCAGGCCCCTGGACTTAAGAATGGAAATAAACCTTCTATAATTAAATAAAAAGCAAAGCCCGCAAGTAAATCTGACCAGGCCAAAACCCTAGTCTCCTATTATTAAAATTAGATCGCCAAACAGATTTTATTAGGGCATTGCAGAACCCATCTGCTCCTGGAGATACTGAAAAAACTCGCTGTCAGGACTAAGAACTAAGACATCCTGTTGTCCACCGATCGACTGCCTGTAAGCA
>DJLG01000135.1 GCA_002434915.1 Proteobacteria bacterium UBA6522 | reverse complement strand
ACTCGTGCTGCTTGTTGAGCATGATTCCAAGCTTCATAGATACGATTGGATTTTGGGGCTGTGGCAAGATAAACCACAGCTTCAACTAACGCTAATTCGCCTTCGGGTTTACCAAGAAAATGATAGGCGTCTTTTGCTTGAAGTGTCACTTGTAAGGCTCGGGGATCGGCTAGACCAATATCTTCTAAGGCTATTCGGACTATGCGACGTGCAAGGTACATTGGATCCTCTCCGCCATCGATCATCCTCGCTAGCCAATAAAGTGCGGCTTCAACATCACTGCCACGTACTGCTTTATGAAGCGCAGAGATTAGGTTGTAGTGCTCTTCGCCTGATTTGTCATATCTTGCTAGTCTCCGTTCGAGCACAGATTCTATAAAGTCTGCTGACAAACTATCTGGTGCTGATTCAAGTGTAATCGCATGCTCCCATACTGCTTCAATCGTATTAAGGGCACGACGAGCATCTCCATCCGCATTACGGACTAGAAGCCGGATTCCATTTTTTGTTACAGAGATAGATGATTTATTTTCAGGCAAATCATTTCCGAGACACTTAATAGCATTTTGGATAATAGAAGTTATATGTTCGGGTTTGAGTGGCTCAAGAACAAAAACCCGGAGTCGTGAAAGCAAGGCAGCATTTAACTCAAAAGAAGGGTTTTCAGTGGTTGCGCCAATAAGAGTAATGATCCCTTCTTCTACCCAAGGCAAAAAGGCATCCTGCTGAGCTTTATTAAAACGATGAATCTCATCGCAAAAAAGAATTGTGCTACAGCCATCAATAGACCGACGATGTTGCGCTTCTTTAATAATTTCTCGTACACGAGGAACGCCTTCAGTGACGGCGCTAAAAAGCACAAATTTTCGATCAGTATGATTTGCAACTAAGCGAGCTAGTGTTGTCTTTCCTGATCCTGGAGGCCCCCAAAGTACCATGCTTCCAACTATGCCTCGTTCTATAGCCTCACGTAGAGGCTTACCTTTCCCAAGTAATTGCTCTTGGCCAAGGAACTCTCCTAGTTTTTTTGGTCGCATACGATGGGCTAGGGGCGTGCCTGTACTGTTTATGGTAGAGAACAATGACGGGTGTACGGTCATTGGAAAACCCTATCTCCTTGTTTCAGAAAGTGTATTCCAGAGAGATCGCGGTAAACGTATCTGTTTTTTTAGAGCCTGGGAGCACATCCGAGTTACTCTTAATTGCAAAAGAAGTGACTAACGCAAGATTTTCACGGACATTTGTGCTCAAAGCTGAAGATGATTCTAGAAAAACGTTATCTGCGCCGCCCTCTATAGATAGTGTTTGATTGAATTCTGATACGTCACTAATAATCCATCGATAATCACCACTCCAACGCAGTATTGCACCGTCCTGACTCGTTTTGTTTCTAAGGTCTGCTTGCCTTGAGCCAAAGCCGACTTCAGCATTTAAGACATGTCTTTCACGGTCAATAACCCGCCTTCCATAACCAAAAGCTATACGGGTTTGTTGGTCATAGGTACTAAATTCATCTTTATCTATAGCCGTGATGCCGAAGATATAGTCCGTTTCATTTATTGTGTAATCACTTTGCCAAGACCATCCAATAGCTTCAGAAGTCGTAGTACCAGACGTCTTGGATTTAATTGCTTGTGCGTTTACAGCATGACGCCAAGAATCAAAATTCAACCACATATCTAGGTTGCCGTTTAGGCTTTGGGTATCAGAGTTTCCGCTAGTGGCTAAAAACCCCAACCCGGCACGCCCAGAAAATCCAGGGTCATCTTGGGCATGAGTCATTGAAACAAAGAATATTAGAAAAATGACACAAATTGATTTGTAGAATTGAGCCACAAGAAATCCCTCTCAAGCGGTTGAATGTACATCCCTTCTGATAGGATATCTGAAAAATATCAGTACATGTAAGTAAGGTTCCAGATTTATTACTGGCATGTTATTAATTACCGGTATTTTTAGTCTAATCGAAGATGATTAATTAAGAATGCCTAGCAAGATAATGCGGGATTTAAGGGCATTCTTCAAAAGGCTTTTAAGTTTGTTGTTGATAATCTGGATAGATCAAAAAATAGGTCCATAAAATGTCAAAGAAAATCAATTGAGGCTAAGAAGAGTTATATCTTTGGAAGGCATTACCCATGGAATGGTGGTGTGGTTTCTTATTGGTTCTTTGTTGGGCATATTTTTGTTTATTAAGCTTTATTTGGTTGAGGCATTAATCCCAGTCATTTCAGAGATGACGGAAATAACTCCACATACTTTTCCACCGACAGAGAACCAAGCTGCTTATGATGCTTATTTGAACGGCATTGATCATGCATTAGATGGTGATCATGAGCGTTCTATTGCGCAACATACAATTGCTGTAGAGGAGGACCCAGAGTTTTCTCTTGCCTGGGCTGCATTATCGCAATCTCATAGTGCAATGTACTTTGAGGGCACTGACCCTACTGAGGAGCGTTTACTTATGTCCCGCAATGCGGTGGATCGAGCATTTCAGCTTAATGCTGATTTGCCAGAGGCGCACCTTGCTCTTGCCTATTTTTATTATCGTGGGCCAGGCAATCATGAAAGGGCACTGGAGGAGCTAGCAATTGCAGAGCCTCACTTT
>DJLG01000165.1 GCA_002434915.1 Proteobacteria bacterium UBA6522 | reverse complement strand
TATCGTTCTTTATGGGAACGTAAATTTATGGTGTATTGTGATCAGAGTGACAATATACTTGAATGGGGTAGTGAGGAAGTGGTCATACCATATGTGTCGCCTTTAGATGGTAGAGTGCATCGTTACTTTCCAGATTTCTATATCAAGGTAAAACAGGCCAACGGCAAACTGAAGAAATACATTATAGAAGTAAAGCCAAAGGTGCAGTGTAGTCCACCAAACCCAAATCCGGCAAGACGAACCAAACGGTGGCTATCAGAGGTAAAAACATGGGGAGTAAATGAAGCTAAATGGAAATATGCAACAGAGTGGTGTTCAGATAAAGGAATGGAATTTAAGATACTGACCGAGGATGATTTAGGTATCCGTTATAAATAAAGGTATGTTACGGGAAATACTTGAAAAGAGGTTCACTGCAAAATGGTGGTCTGATAAACCCATAGAGCAAGAAAAGCTAGATTATATTTTAGACTGTGCTTATTCTGCGCCATCTAAAAATGGGAAATACAACTACGAGATATTTGTTCTAGGCGATTCAGAAAAATCAAATGAGATTAAACAATGGTTATATTGGGAAAATACTTATTGTATAGGTGGTGAAAGATTGAGAGAAGGGCCTATTGGTCACAGAAGATATAATGGGCAAGTCTTAGCACCCACAGTATTAGTTTGGGTGGCTAAACATAAAAACGAGGAGACATTTAACGATTGCCTAGTTAGTTCAACCATTGCAATGATAGCTTCTGAAGAACAAGGTATAAACACAGGGTTTAATGGTTGTTTAGGAGAAAAAGAAACAGCAGAAAAATTAGGCAGATATGACTCAAGTCATGCGCCCATAGCTATGGGATTAGGTTACATAGACAAGATGGACGATGACATACAAAGAGAAGTTTACAAAGATAATGTAAAATATGGATTTGATTACGGTAATGTTAAACCAGAGATACGAAGAGGGCCTAACAGAGTTGGAAAAAAAACTAAAGATGAACTAATTCATCTCATGTAAGTGGTAAAAAATATATGGCTAAAAGCGATTACATACAAAGTGTCTTGGATGCGGCGGGGAACAAACCTTACTCGACAGAGTGGTATAGAAACAAGATAAAAGAGTTTGGCCAACCCGGCCGTCTAGACTTGATCAGAGATGGTAAACAAGCGGCAAGACCATTTGGTGGCACGTTAAACATGTTTGTGTATGGACCTAAGTTCAAAAAGAAACTGCCATACTACGATACATTTCCATTGGTATTACCGATAGAAAGTTATAGTGATGGATTTCTAGGTTTGAACTTTCACTATCTACCAATACCATTGAGAATGAGGCTTCTAGACAAAATGCTTGACTCTGATTTAAAAACCAGTTACAACGCAATCAAGGGAGTTAAATTAGTCAAGCCGACAATTCACAAATATCTAAGTGGATACACAAAATCACAGTTTCGTAAGATTGAAGATGATGAACTGGTTGTAGCGACTTTGCTCCCCGTTCAAAACTTCAAGAAGGCCTCAGCTAAACAGGTCTGGGCAGAATCTAGGAAAATGATCAAATGACCGATAGACCAAATAATCAACAACTCTTAAATGATGCTTTCAATGTCGGCCCAGATGTTGATTTTTTCATACCCACGCCTAATAGGCTTGGTCAACCTGTGAGAGCACGCTCTGGAGCAGCAGGCGCTATTGATAATTTACGAACTGAACTGGGCCGAGGTGGAATGCCTCAAGTAAACAGATTCCAAATGAATATTAATCCACCAGCCGGATTATCGGGTGTGGGGCCCGACATATTACGCCGCATAGTGGTTCGCACTCAATCAGTTGATCTACCAGGCAACACATTAAAAACCTCAGCTGATGATAATGTATACGGCCCTAACAGAAACGTTGTGCAGGGTGTAGAATACGCTGATAGTTTTGACGCAAAATTCTTGATGGATGAAAAATTTGAACTACATAACTATTTTACCTCATGGCAAAGATTAATGTATAATGATAAAACATGGAATCTAAGATACTATGATGAGTATGCATCTGGCACAATTGACATTTTTGTTCTGGATAGAGGATTTAATCCAGTGGCAGGATTTAGAATATGGGAGTGTTATCCATCAACTATTGGGCCAATCAGTTTTGACATGGGTAATAGTGCTCCCATAAATGATTTTACTGTCAGTTTTAATTTTAGATACTGGTCAGACATTGGACGATATGGAACTAAACAACCTACAGAAATGATCGGCCGGGAGCGACCCGACCTTAACAAAACAATAACGGGCGCAAATTTAGAATCTAAAGCATTGGCCCGAATTAGGGCCGAACCAGAAGATCGGAGCGAATCCGAATAAATGACTTGAACTAAGGAGACAATACTATGGCTTTGCCAAAACTTGAAACACCAACCTATACTATGGTAATACCATCAACACAGAAGGAAATTAAATATAGACCATTTTTAGTAAAAGAGGAAAAAGTTCTTCTCTTAGCGATGCAAGAAGACACACCCGCCGCAACCCATCAGGCAGTTCTTGATTTAGTCAAGGCCTGTACTTTTGGTGAAGTCGGCGAGATGGATGATCCCATGTTTGATATTGAATATGCTTTTATTAAGATCAGGCAAAAGTCAATATCAGAGACAGTTACAGTTCAACTGCTATGTCCTGACGATAAAAAGACATACGTTGAAGTGGATATTGATTTGGAAGACGTTATGGTTCTTATGGATAAAGACCACAAGACAAATTGTAGCCTTGGTAATGATTCAAATGGGAATGAGGTGATACTAGAGTTATCATACCCAAGTGTGCGATCTACACTAAAAGCTAACGAAGAGAAAAACAGTGTGGAAAGTATTTTTTACATGATCAAAGAGTGTATAGCTGAAATTCATTTTGGTGAGGATATTTACAACAAAGTTGATATAACTGACCAAGACCTTGATGAGTTCATTGATAGCCTTACACAAGATCAATTTGCTAATCTACAGGAGTTTTTTGAGACGATGCCAAAATTAAAACATGAGGTAGATATTGTTAATCCAAATACGAATGTAGAATCCACAGTTACGTTGGAGGGGCTATCAGATTTTTTAGACTAACTCTTTCTCATAATAGTCTGGAGGCATACTTTAGAATTAATTTTGGCATGATGCAACACCATAAGTATAGCCTAACAGAGATTGAAAGTATGATACCGTGGGAAAGAGATATATACGTTTCATTATTAGCGGCGTGGTTGGAAGAAGAAAAACAAAGGATTGAAGAGCAAAATAGAAAAAACAGGAGATGAGTCGTGGTTCAAAAAAAATTACAACCAGAATCTTCTTATAATGAATACGACATGGATGGAGATGGAATAGTGAGTGATGAAGAACTAAACACCGTGAAAGCGATTCACGAGGCAGAATCAGCAGAAGAGAAGGCTGATGCTCAACGGCGCATGGCCTGGATATCTATGGCATCAATGATTATATTTACTGTCATCGTTATGATCCCTGGCTTTATTCCAGAGACTAGACTTAAATTAATAGGCGACCTGTCTGCATTGTTCTACATCGGCATGGCCGGTGTGGTAGGTGCTTACATGGGTATGACCGCATACATGAGTAAGAAGTAGTAAAATGGTCAGCAGAACAGAACTTGAAGCAATCAATAATTTTCGTACCGCAACCCAGGCTCTTACAAGAGCATCTGCCAACATGGAAGAAAATGTTGGATTGCGAACTATTTTGCTGAAAAAACAAGAAGGCTTACAAAAACTTGAACAAATCATTCTTGGTAATGGAATCAGAAGAGATATACTCAATTTTATTATACTTAAAAATGAGCAAAGAAAACAGCGAAAAGCTGCTGGACTAAGCAGACAAGAGTTTGGGCGACTTAGAAAACGAGAGAAACAAAGAAAGAAAGAATTAGAAAGAGCGCAAAAAGCGAAAGAGCTTCAAGAACAGCAAGAACAACTTACGAGAGAAATGTTCGGCGATGCAGAAGCCGAAAGGATTATTAATGCCCAACGGGCAGAAAACTTAGCACAAACTATAGAAAGGGATATGATCCTCGCTGAGGCTGAAAAGGCCGAGCAGGACAAAGAAGCAGCGGAGAGGGCAAAAGCGAGAGAGGAAGAGGAAAAAGCGAGAGAGGAAGAAGAGAAAAAAATTAACTCTTTGACCGAAGCTGCAAGAGCTATTGAGGCCGCATTCTCTGGTAATGTTGGTATTGCATTTGAGAATTTATCTAGAACTATACAATCTTTTGAAGTGTCGGGTGCCATTGGTGATGTTACTGCTGGCCTTGAGTTAGTTGCTGAACAGATAGAACTTCAAAGAGGTGATCAACCAACTAGGGCAGAAGCAGACCAAGAAAGAGCCTCACAAGAGGCCTGGAAAACCTCACAAATCGGCCTATTAGAGACAATCGCTCTAAACACGACAGGCGGTGGCGGCGCTGGAGGTGACGGCGGCGGTGAAGGTGGCTCCGGCGGTGGCGGCATGGGCAAGTTTGGAAAAGGTATTGCTAGTCTTGGTAAAGGTATCGGTGCGTTCATAAAAGCAATTGGTAAGGGCGCAGGGGCCGCACTCAAGGGTCTTGCATTTGGATTTGCTGCACTAGGTAAGGCGCTCATACCACTAGGCAAGGGAATAGGAAAAGTAATTCAATTTGTTCTCATGGGGATAGCAAAAGGTGTTGCAGCATTTGCAAATCCTGCTACAGCAATAGGTCTTGGACTTATCACTCTTGCATTTATCGGATTAGCTGCTGCGTTAAGAATTGCGGGGCCTGCATTAGAGGGAGTTGGTTTTGTAATTGAAAGTGTCGGTATGGTATTTGTTGGGGTAATTGAAGCGATCTCTGGCGGGTTGGAAAAAATTGGTCGAGGTATCAGATCAGTTGGCGCTGGAGTAAAGGATGTTCTTCAAGGCGTTGAAGGTGTTATTAGAGGTATCGGAGACAGTATATCAGGCGTAATAACCTCTGTGGCAGAGGGCATTGCAACCGTAGTGAAAGCTGTTAAAGGTGATGCCAAAGCAGAGGCAGAGGCACAAATTGCTGTGCTCAACGCACAAACTGAATCAATCCAAAAACTATCTAAAATTGATCCTGGCACCATGGCGGCAACAGCGTCAGGTATCGAAGCGATTAAAGAATCGCTTGATGGTCTTGGTAGTCCAGGCCTACTTGGTGCGTTAGGTAAAGTGCTTGGCGGCGGTGGCCCAATTTCAGAGTTGTTAGAACTTGCCAAAAACTCTCAAGGTATTACAGACGCTTCCAGTGCTCTTAATTCATTTGTCGAAAATGCAAAACTCTTTGAGCAGGGAGTTAAAGTAGATAGCAGTGTGATTAAAGGTATTGAAATGGCAGTTCAAGCATTGGGTAGTGGTAATCCAGCTGGTCTTCAATCTCTTAGTAACGCTATCGAATCAATTAACACTCTTGATGAGAGCAAAATTGGATTGTTGAATAAAATTACTATACCACAAGTTATGCCTCCAACAGCAGCAGAATATGAGAGAATATTCAAAGCAATGCAAAGTGCTGAACCATCCACCATTGAAAAAGTACAAGGATTTTTCTCTAACGTATTTGGAAGAAAGCCGAGAGAAGCTAGACAGGCTCGAACTCCTAGAGGTGCTGGTTCTGCTGGTTCAGCCACCGCACCCACCGTAGGCCAAGGTATGGCTGAGGATGACATAGAGGGTATGGAAGGCGCACGGGCTGGAATGCTTGGATCGGCTGCGAAAGATGTTGGCACCGGCGGTGCGGTTGCCAGAGGAAAGATGATGCTTACTTCAGCGCAGCAGAAAAAACTTGCAATGTTGCGGCAGAGGCTCAAAGGATCGAAATCGAAAAATATGCAGAAGAAAATTGCGAGAGATATCAGAGCCATCGAACGCAAAGGACAGGCAGCATACAATAAATCAGTCAATCCAAACAAAAAATTTAGCGGCGACCTCTCCGGCAGTCCAAGGAATGTGCAGGCAGCTGCGATTTCATCATCTCCACCATCAGCGGGTGACTACGGTGGCGGACCCGCCGGTGGTTCAACTAATGTGACCAACATGAGCTCACCTACAACTAATGTAAACAATCATACTTCGCCCATGACAAACAAACCAACTAGTCGTTCAGCTGAAACCATACGAGCGATGAGAAACTTCTAAAAAAAGGGGGAACAAAAGTTCCCCCTTCTCTGAAGCACCGACCAAGGCAATCAGGCCGCTATGCTTCCTCAGCCAACTTCTCAAAATATGACATTGCGTCATCATCATCATCTTCTGTCACAGTAACAGTAGGTGCCGGTTTGGTATCCACTGTGGGTGTGGCAGTAGGTTCATCTTCCATCAACGTTTCAACCGTCGAGTTGGCAGCAACCGTGCCGGAAAGAACCATATCCAAACGAGTCTTCAACTCGTCATAGGACTTGAAGTTGGATGGTGCAGTAAACTCAGCGAGAGAATACTGTTTACCGTAAATTTCCTCTAGGCCATCGTCATCGTCTGACAAAGCCGATACGCTTTCAAATTCAGACTT
>DJLG01000012.1 GCA_002434915.1 Proteobacteria bacterium UBA6522 | reverse complement strand
TTCGATGTTATGGATAACCACTATGTGCCAAATCTCACTATTGGCCCGATGGTTTGTGAAGCATTACGTAGTTATGGGGTTGAGGCTCCCATAGATGTACATTTAATGGTTAGTCCAGTGGATCGACTGGTGGGCGACTTTGCTGATGCTGGTGCTAGCTATATCAGTTTTCATCCGGAGGCTAGTGATCATCCGGATAGAACTCTTCAGCTTATCCGCAAGGCTGGATGCAAAAGTGGTCTAGTCTTTAATCCTGCAACACCTCTCAGCTGGTTAGATCATGTTATGGATAAAGTGGATATGATCTTGCTGATGTCAGTTAATCCTGGTTTTGGTGGGCAAAGCTTTATTGATGCCACGTTGAACAAGCTAGCTTTTGTCAGACAACTAATTGATCAGTCAGGACGTAAAATTCGATTAGAAGTCGATGGTGGGGTCAAGGTGGATAATATTGCTCAAATAGCTGCTGCTGGAGCTGATACTTTCGTGGCGGGATCGGCGATATTTGGAACCAAGGACTATAAAAGCACAATAAGCCGTATGAAGAGCGAGATTGCTGCTGTACGATAAACTAGCAATCTGGAGTTAGCTTGCAGTGCTAGTTGCAAAGATAATACCTAGTTATTTTAAGTTGGCGATATTGCTGTTTGGTCTAATCCACACATGAATTCTTCTAAAAATCAGTTTGGCTTAATGCGATAACAGAACCGATTTCATAGCTTGCGTAAACCTTAATAAGAGAAGTTTATCGCCATCTTGACACTAGTTTTTGCTATTCTCGCCACCCTGTTATGGGTCTATTAGTTAAAAAACAGTCAGAGGTAACAGTGAATTGGGTAGTTCATAAATTTGGAGGAACAAGCTTGGCCGATGCTGAGTGCTTTCAGCGGGTTGCTGATATTGTACTTACGCAGCCGGGTGAGAATCGTGCAGTTGTGGTTTCAGCAGTTGGTGGCATAACTAACCTGCTATTTCAGTTAATTGATAATGCAGCAAGACGAGAGCCTATTGATGAATTGGTGGGGGAGTTGCATGAGCGTTATAAAATTATAGTAGAGGATCTATTGCCCTCTAAAGAAAGTAGCGCATTTCTTAAACAATTCGAAATTGATTTGAGTGATATTAGTAGTGTTTTGAAGGCGCTATCTCTTGTCAAAGCCGCTTCACATCGAAGTCGAGATATGGTGTCAGGCTTCGGGGAGATATGGTCTTCTAGAATGCTTTCAGCTTTGCTGAGCGCCCGAGATGATTGCGACCAAGATGTTCTATGTATTGATGCGCGTGACGTTTTGGTGGTGGAAGCAGGCGAAATGGGGCCTATCGTTTGCTGGGAGCCCACTCAGGAAAATTTAGCTGCATCAATTCCTTCAAAGTTTGACGGCATCGCGGTAATAACCGGTTATATCGCAAGGGATTCAGATGGGTTACAAACAACTCTTGGAAGAAATGGTAGTGATTATTCGGCCTCAATATTTGGAGCGCTCTTAGATTCAGATGCTGTCCATATATGGACAGATGTTGATGGTGTGATGAGTGGTGATCCTCGTCAAGTTCCAGAAGCGACTGTCATAAACGAAATTTCTTATAGCGAGGCGATGGAACTTGCATATTTCGGTGCAAAAGTAATACATCCGCAAACAATGGCGCCTGCAGTAGCACACGACATTCCAATTCAGATAAGGGGTACTTTTAACCCGTTACATCCAGGTACTCGGATAACAGCATCAACTGATCAAGGTGATGGCCTCATTAAGGGGGTCAGCGGTATCGATAACGTTGCTTTAGTAAATCTAGAAGGTGCTGGCATGATCGGTGTTCCCGGTACCGCCGACCGACTTTTTGGGGCACTACGAGATGCTAATGTTTCAGTAATGCTTATTTCTCAGGGAAGTTCAGAGCATTCGATTTGCTTTGCTGTGCCACAGAATTCAGCTGAGCTTGTTAAATCTGTTGTGGAGAAAGCGTTCTCGGTGGAATTATCCCAGGGACAGATACAGAACATAGAAGTTACTACTGAGTGTGGGGTTCTAGCAGTAGTAGGTGATGGTATGGCAGGCATACCTGGTGTGGCTGGAAGATTTTTTCGTACCTTAGGTAGTGCAGGTATAAACGTTCGCGCTATCGCTCAGGGGGCTTCAGAACGAAATATTTCCGCCGTAATAGATGCGAAAGAAATGACGAGAGCCCTTAGAACTGTTCATGCAAGTTTCTACTTATCTGCAAAAACAGTTTCTATTGGGCTAATTGGCCCTGGAGCTGTTGGAAGCGCCCTTTTAGATCAATTATCAGGTGAGGTTAAGCGGCTTCGTAAGGCTTTTAATTTAGATCTTCGGCTACGGGCTGTAGGTACTTCAAAGCGGATGCATCTTAATGATCAATTTATTGAGTTAGGTGATTGGCGTTCTTTGGTGGATGCAGGCGAAACAATGGATCTCGAACAATTCGTAAACCATATTCAGGCAGAACATTTGCCTCATGCTGTAATTATTGACTGTACAGCAGAGTCAGATATAGCAGATCAGTATGGAGAATGGTTAAATCGAGGTATTCATGTCATCACTCCAAATAAACGAGCACATAGTGGTCCAATTGAGTACTACGCGTCTCTAAAGAATCTTTCACATTCTGCTAATACCCATTTTCTTTATGAGGCAACGGTAGGTGCAGGATTGCCTGTTATTCAAACGCTCAAAGATTTAGTTGAAACAGGCGATGAAATTGAAAGTATTAGTGGTATTTTTTCTGGCACTTTGTCTTATCTTTTTAATGTTTTTGATGGGGATCGACCTTTCTCTGAAATTGTCCGCGAGGCACGTTCTCATGGTTATACAGAGCCAGATCCCAGGGATGACCTTTCAGGATTAGACGTAGCCAGAAAAGCTGTGATTCTTGCACGTGAGGTGGGTCTTGATCTTGAGTTACATGAGGTCCATGTTGAGAGTCTTGTGCCTAAAGAGCTAATTCAAGCCGAGGTGCAGGACTTCCTAGACCAATTAGCTGATCATGATGATTCTTTGGCAAAAAAGTATCAATCAGCTCGAGAATCAGGTCAGGTGCTACGTTATGTAGCAAACTTAAATATTAAGACAGGGGATGTTGGTGTTCGTCTAGAAGAATTTCCAGAGGAACATCCATTTGCGAGCATTAGTCTAACCGATAATATCGTACAGTTTGTGACACGCCGATATTGTGAAAACCCATTAATAATTCGTGGTCCAGGTGCTGGGCCAGATGTTACCGCAGCGGGTATATTTGCTGATTTGCTGAGATTATGCAGTATGTTAAGTGCTAATAGTGACTAACAAAGTATGCGATATCTAAGTACTCAAGGGGCCTATGAGGCAAATTTGATTGAGGTCATTGGTAGGGGTTTAGCGCCGGATGGAAGGCTTTATGTTCCAGAAAGGTTACCGAGTTTTGATTTTAAAAAAATACAAGGTGAGTCGTTAGCTGAAATTGCAATTGAGCTTCTTGAGCCTTTTTTTCAAGGGTCTCCACTGGAAGTGGGCCTTGAGGAAATTTGTAAGGATGCCTTTAATTTCCCAGTACCACTTGAGGAGCTGAATAAGGGAAAATTATCTGTTCTTGAATTGTTTCATGGCCCCACAGCAGCCTTTAAAGATGTTGGCGCAAGATTTTTAGCCTCGGTTATGGAGCGTTCGTTAGAAGAATTAGGTTTAAAAGGTGAGAAACCCCTGACCATTCTTGTTGCTACTTCTGGTGATACTGGTGGGGCAGTAGCAGCAGCCTTTCACGGGCGCAGTGGAATGAGGGTGATAGTTCTTTTTCCTGATGGTCAAGTATCTCCTCGTCAAAAACATCAGCTAACTTGTTGGACTGGGAATGTTAGCTCATATGAAGTAAATGGTTCTTTTGATCAATGTCAGGCATTACTTAAGAGCGCCTTTAATGATGTGAATCTTAGGGAGAAACACCAACTGAGTGCCGCAAATAGTATCAATCTAGGTCGGTTGCTTCCACAGACGGTATACCACGCAGCAGCAAGCATTTGGCATTGGAGACAGTATGGAACTAAAGTAAATTATATTGTACCTACTGGTAATCTCGGTAATGGCTTGGCCTGCATTTGGGCCCGTGCCATGGGTATGCCTATACAAGATATTATTTTGTCTACTAATTCAAACCGAGTAATATCGGATTTCCTATCAACAGGGGATTGGCAGCCAAGAAGTAGTATTCAGACGCTTGCTTCAGCTATGGACGTCGGAGATCCTAGTAATATGGAAAGGTTGCAGCACTTAATACCAGATTTTCCTGATTTACGAGCTGCTATAGAGGCTTATCCAGTAAGTGATGAAAAAATCATCAAACAGTTGGCTAAAGATCATATTCAGCGAGATAAAATATGGTGCCCACACACAGCTACCGGCTTTAGTGTTTACGACGAGCTACCTAGGAATCGACAGGAAAACGAAGCTTGGATAGTGGCTGCAACAGCCCATCCTGCTAAATTTGACCATATAGTTGAGGAGGCTATAGGTGCAAAGGTGCCTGTTCCCTTGGCTTTAAAAGCTCTTTTAAAATTGCCAACTAGTTATGGAAAGCTTGAACCAGATATTACTCATTTTAGCGCCATATTAGATGGTTAAAAAATGTTAGAAAACAGTATTTTAAACTATATTCTTAATGTGTTTTCAACTTACAAGGAATGGTTGATAGGAGGCTTGTTTCTTTTGGGTATCTTTGTCGTGTTTATTTTTATTAAACGAAAGCAAAGTGATACTAACCCTTTAACGAATCTTATAGAAGAAATAAGTATTGAACGCCTTAGTAATATTGTCCTGTTTGATGATATGGATGGAGAAATTCATATCGAGCATCTGCTTCTTACTATACGGGGGCTGGTTATACTGGATGTAAAAACAAGCACCGGTAAGGTGTTTGGTGGAAATCAGATGGATGAGTGGGCAATTCTGACAGGTCAGGAGCGTATATCCATTCAGAATCCTCAGACGGCCTTATATAACCGAATGGCAGCTTTACGTCTTTTAGTTAGAGATATTCCTATTTTAGGTCACGTTCTATTCATTCAGGGAGCTGATTTTAGTAGAGATCGCCCAGAGAATGTGATTCTTCCACAAGAATTGCTTAATCTTTATAAAAAGCCAGATAGGCTTGAGTTAGAACGTGTTACGGAAGCATTTAGCCCTTATTGGCAAACTATTTGTAGTTCAGTAAGGCCAGATCTCTAAGCGATTCCTTCTTATTATGAAGTTTCTGAGGTTTTAAGGTTAAAAAGTTGCTCTGCATTGATACGGCTTGCATCTGCTATATCTGTTACCGATTTGTTCATTATTTTTGATAATCGCTCCAGTATATGAGGGAGAAACCTAGGCTCGTTTCTACGGCCACCTGGCTTTTGAGGTAAATCTTTAGGTAATAAATACGGTGCATCTGTTTCTAATAACAACCGCTCTAGAGGAATATCACCTACTGCATCACGGAGTTCATGACCTCGGCTGTCATCACATAACCATCCAGTAATTCCTATGTATAAATCCATATCCAGGTAGGTATGCAATTCATGTTTTCCACCTGTGAAGCAATGTGCAACTCCTCCACATAGTTTATGTCGAATAGGTCGAAGTAAACTAACTAGATCTTTATGAGCTTCACGTTGATGCAAGAAGACGGGAAGATTTATTTCAGTTGCTAATTCTAATTGGCTTAAGAAAGCATGTTTTTGTTCATTCTGTGTGGAAAAGTTTCTATGAAAATCTAGTCCGCATTCGCCAATCGCGACAATTTCGTCATTTTTAGCTAAGTCCTGTAGGGCAGTAATCGTATGTTCATCAAATTCTTTAGCATTATGTGGGTGCACACCTGCGGTTGCGAAGAGGTATTCAGGGTAACTTTTGCTAAGTTCTAGAGCACGAACACTTTCCACTATCGAAGTTCCAGTCACAATAATCCGGCTTATACCGGCTAAATGAGCATTCTGAATCACAATTGAAAGATCATTATCAAATGAGTTGTGAGTCAGGTTGGCTCCAATATCTATTAATGACATCATATTGTTAGATCATGAAGGGTAATTAGGTTTTAAGTAATAGTTATATTTGATTGATGTATTCAGAATAGGATGTAACTCTCAGCAACAATAATAGATTATCTACCAAAGAGATTGCATAAGAGGGTATTATGCGACGGTTATGTTGACCTATTAGTAGGTGGTTCTATGAACGATTTCAAAATTCCGCCGGATAATGTCCCCCCAGATTTGGATGCTGATTCCGTTATTGAGGAAAGTAGTCTCGAAGAGAATATTAAGTCTCGTTCAACTTGGTTAAGACTGTTGTTTATGGTGTTGTTTGCTGCTATTTGGAGTGTTTCAAGAGTGGTGGTTATCGCTGTAATGCTCCTTCAATTTTGTATTGTATTAGTAAAAGGGAAGACTAATACACGTCTGAATTCTTTAGGACAGAGTCTAGCCACGTATTCTTATCAACTAGTCGCTTATCTAGCGTTTGTTACAGAAGTTCAACCTTTTCCATTTGACGATTGGCCAACAGAGCCTCCCGGATAATTAGGCGCGCCTAATACGCCTAAATTTAGTTCAGGCAGCTTTATCCGCCTTAACAAGCTGTCGAAGGACATATTGTAGGATCCCTCCATTTATAAAATAGGCCTGTTCTTTAGGAGTATCGATACGCACCAATGCTTTGAATGAGTTTTTTGTCCCGTCAGTCTTGGTTGCTATTATGTTGACATGGTCTGAACGACCTTCATCAATTCCTATGATATCGAAAGCTTCTTGTCCATCTAAGCCAAGTGATGAAGCATTTTCGCCATCTAAGAATTGTAGAGGAATTACTCCCATACCGATTAAGTTAGAACGATGTATCCGTTCATAACTTTCAACAAGTACCGCCTTTACACCTAATAGTTGTGTCCCTTTAGCAGCCCAGTCTCTTGAAGATCCAGAACCATATTCTTTACCTCCAATAATCAACAGCGGTACGTTTTCATCACGATAGGCGGTTGATGCTTCAAATATACTCATTTGTTTTCCGCTAGGGATATGAGTTGTCCAACCACCCTCTGTGCCTGGTGCAAGCTGATTGCGGAGACGTATATTGGCAAATGTCCCTCGCATCATCACCTCATGGTTTCCTCGCCGTGAACCATACGAATTAAAGTCTTTAGGCTCTACACCTAAAGCACGCAAGTAGTCACCTGCGGGACCATCAGTAGCAATTGCACCAGCCGGTGAAATATGATCAGTTGTTACTGAGTCTCCTAACATGGCTATAACTCGAGCATTATGAATATCACTAGTTGATTGAGGTTCCAGCGTCATACCATCAAAATAAGGAGGGTTCTTTACATACGTAGATGTGTTGTCCCAAGCATAGGTTTCACCTGCGGCAACTTGGAGTTGATTCCAATTATCATCCCCATCAAATACTCCGGAATAACTTCTAGCAAACATATTGGCATCAATGTTTTTAGAGATAAGGTCTTGAACTTCATGAGGACTAGGCCAAATGTCTCGTAAATAGACTGGGTTACCCTTTTTATCTTCTCCTAACGGCGCATTATAGAGATCTACATCCATGTTTCCTGCTAAGGCATAGGCAACTACTAGGGGAGGAGAAGCTATAAAATTCATTCGGATAAGTGGGTGTATCCGGCCTTCAAAATTACGGTTTCCGGAGACAACTGAACAACCAATAATGTCACTTTTTTGAGTTGCATCTGCAATTTCTTTGGGGAGCGGACCTGAATTGCCGATACAGGTTGTACAGCCATATCCGACTATATTAAAACCAAGTTGTTCTAGGTCATCTAATAATCCTGTTTCCTTAAGGTATTCGGTGACCACTTTGGACCCAGGTGCAAGAGAAGTTTTGACCCATGGTTTTGGTTTGAGGCCTCTTGCAGCTGCATTTTTTGCTAAAAGCCCGGCACCAACCATTACGGCTGGGTTTGAGGTGTTTGTACAGCTTGTGATAGCCGCAATTAAAACCGCACCATCACTTACTATAAAAGATTCATCGCCCATTTCGACTTTAGGTGTTGGCGCAGGCGTATTACCACGTTCTGTAGTGATTGGCCCCATTAGTTTTGCGAATTTGGAGGACGCACTGCGTAATGGGATTCGATCTTGTGGGCGTTTTGGTCCTGCTAAACTAGGTTCAACTGAGTCAAGTTCTAGTGCCAGAGTATCGCTATATTTAGCTTGGTGTTGTCCGCGCCAAAGTCCCTGTGACTTCGCATAGATTTCTACTAGCTTTACTTGTTCTTTAGTCCTTCCTGACAATTCCAGATAACGTAGAGTTTCCATGTCAATTGGAAATACTGCACAGGTGCTACCAAACTCTGGTGACATATTTCCTAAAGTTGCACGATCAGCTAAGGGTAAGTGGTCAAGCCCATCACCAAAAAATTCTACAAACTTTCCAACAACCCCATGCTCTCTTAGCATTTGTGTAACTGTTAGAACAAGGTCTGTTGCCGTGGCAGCTTCTGTTAACTTGCCCTTTAATTCAAAGCCTATGACTTGCGGAATCAGCATTGTTATTGGTTGTCCTAACATCGCCGCCTCTGCTTCAATGCCGCCAACGCCCCAGCCAAGAATGCCAAGACCATTAATCATGGTTGTATGAGAATCAGTTCCTACTAAGGTGTCAGGATAAGCTAATCGTTTTCCGTTTTGTTGCGTGTCAAAAATAACACGACTTAGAAACTCAAGATTTACTTGATGGACAATGCCAGTATTGGGCGGTACCACTTGAAAGTTAGTGAATGCCTCTTGTCCCCAGCGGAGAAATGAGTAGCGCTCTTTATTACGCTCAAATTCGATTGCGTTATTTTGACTGAGACTGGTAGATGTTCCGAAATGGTCAACCTGTACAGAATGATCAATAACAAGTTCCGCAGGAGAAAGTGGGTTTATTGCTGATGCACTACCTCCAAGAGCGACAACAGCATCTCTCATAGCAGCTAGGTCTACCACAGCAGGTACGCCGGTAAAGTCCTGCAATATTACGCGTGCTGGAGTGAAGGCTATTTCAGTCTCTGGTTCGGCATTTGCATCCCACGAAACTAAGGACTGGATATCGTCTTCAGTGATATTGACGCCATCTTCATGCCTTAGCAGGTTTTCGAGGAGTATTTTTAATGTATATGGAAGTTGGTTAACCGAATCATTTCCAACGGAATCGAGCCGAAAGATTTGGTATTCCGTATCGTTAACCATTAGTGGTTGACATGCACTAGAACGAACTGTCATGAGTTATTCCTTAATTAATAACGTTTTAATCAGGCGGCGCGGATTATAGCAGGGGGTGCAAAAAGGTTCCTTTAGACTAGAGCTAACCAGCTGCCCCTAGGCTCATATCACGCATTCCAATCTCATCAATAGTAGCACCGCCAAGACAACGGGTACCTTGATAAAGAACCACATATTGTCCAGGAGTCATTGCTCTTTGAGGCTCTTCAAAGTAAACCTCAATTGTCTCATTTTTACTTAAAATTGCTGTACATGGTTGGTCAGTTTGTCGGTAACGACTTTTTGCCCAACATTTAATCGCAGCACCCTCTACTAAACCAGGTGTAGGTCCATTAACCCAACTGACAGGGCTAGCTTTTAGCCAGTTTTTGAAGAGTGAGGAATGATTTTTTCCTTGTACAACGATAAGTTCATTAGTATTCAGCTTTTTATCAGTGACGTACCACGGGGCTCCATTCTGATTTGCTAGACCACCTATACCAAGCCCCTGACGTTGTCCTAAAGTGTAATACTGAAGACCCTGATGGGTTCCAAGTGTTCGGCCCTTTAAATCTTTAATGTTTCCAGGATTGTCAGGAAAATATTCGCTTAAAAATTTTGTGAATGGTCTTTCTCCAATGAAGCAAATACCAGTGCTATCTTTTTTTTCTGACACAGGTAAAAGGGCTGTACGAGCAAGGGCTCTTACTTCGGTTTTTAGCTTATCACCCAATGGGAAGATTACGTTTTTTAGGCTGTTTTTTTTGACAGAATGCAAAAAATAACTCTGATCTTTTTCAGTATCTAATCCTTTGTGGAGTTCTATTTGATTCCTAGAATCAACGGTACGTGCATAATGACCTGTTGCCAGCTTATGCCCACCTAAACGCTTCACATATTCCCAAAGAACCCCAAATTTTATTTCTTTATTGCACAGAACATCAGGGTTTGGTGTTCGTCCTAAACGACACTCATCGAGGAAGTTTGAGAAAACTTTTTCTTTATATGGATTCGAGAAATTTACACGGTGTAATGGTAGCTTTAGCTTTTGACACACTTGCCGAGCATCTTGAAAATCCTTTGCAGATTCACAGTAACCGTCATCTTCCCAGTTGCTCATGTGTAAGCATTCGACTTGATAGCCTGCGTTTTTCAAAACGAGTGCGCTCACAGCAGAGTCTACTCCACCAGACAAGGCAACTATTACTAATTCATTTTTAGCCATAGAAAAATCAACTAGTCTCGATAATGAGTTAGCATTAGCTTTTTAGCTAGACGTTACGTGCAAGTTCGACCGCGAGCCCCACATAGTCAGATGGAGTTAACGCTTTCAGACGAGAACGAGCTTCTTCAGGAATATTAAGTTCAGCTATGAATTTTTCGAGACTATCAGCTGTAATATTCTGGCCGCGTGTTAATGCTTTGAGTTGTTCATATGCATCTGGAATACCGTAGCCTCGCATGACTGTTTGAACAGCTTCTGCTAATACTTCAGGGCTGTTATTAAGATCCCCTTGTATTGTCGCGTAATCCGCCTCTAGCTTAGACAGTCCTTTTCGGCATGATGCTATAGCAATAAAACTATGCCCTAATGCAACAGAACAGTTTCTTAGTACGGTTGAATCGGTGAGATCTCTTTGCCATCTTGACTGGGGTAGTTTTTCAGATAAAAAATTCAAAAGCGCATTAGCTATGCCCATATTTCCTTCAGCGTTTTCAAACTCTATGGGGTTCACCTTATGAGGCATGGTTGAAGAGCCAACTTCACCTTCTATTAATCGTGGCCTAAAATAACCCAGACTTACATAACCCCAAAGATCACGACATAGGTCTAATACTATTATGTTGTAGCGGGTAAGCGCCTGAAAATACTCAGCCATCCAGTCATGTGGCTCAATTTGCGTTGTATACGGCGCATACTTTAGATTAAGTGACTCTACAAACTTTGTGCTGAGTTTTATCCAGTCAGTATCAGGGTAAGTGACTATATGAGCATTAAAATTACCTACTGCTCCATTACATTTCCCAAAAATTTCTACTTGCTTAAAGCTTTCTTTTTGTTTTGATAAACGATACACATAGTTTGCGAATTCTTTTCCAAGCGTAGTTGGGGATGCTGGTTGGCCATGAGTTCGAGATAGCATAGGAGTATCTGCAAATTCATGAGCCAATGTTCTTAAATCATTTATTAAACTATCCATCTCAGAAAGAAGTATGTGCTCACGAGTATCGCGCAACATCAGAGCATAGGAGAGGTTATTAATATCTTCCGAAGTGCAAGCAAAATGTATGTAAGATTCCAGTTTATTTGATAGATTTTGACTGTCACTAAGCTTTTCTCTTAAGAAATATTCGATTGCTTTCACATCGTGATTGGTTTGTGACTCAAGATCTTTGACCTTTTTGGCATCTTTGAGGCTAAAGTTTTTTATGATGCTGTCTAATGCTGTATTTACATCTGTATCAAGCTTAGGTAATCCTATTATTGTTGATTCTTCAGCAAGGTACTTTAGCCATCTAATTTCAACTAGAGTGCGGTAACGAATAAGCGCTGATTCAGAAAGATAGTCGCGCAGGGGCTCTGCCTTAGACCCATAACGTCCATCTAAAGGTGATAGTGCAGTAAGGTTAGAAAGATTCACTGGGGGCTAACATCCCTATACAAGCAGTATCGGAGTGCGCATCATACACCTTTAAACAGTAAATCTGAGAGTCCCTAGACTATTTAAATTAATTGGGGCATGACTTTGGGAGAAAATATGACAAGCGAGTATCGGATAGAAAAAGATAGTATGGGTGAATTAGAGGTTCCCTCTAAAGCCCCTTGGGGTGCTCAAACTCAGCGTGCCATCAATAATTTTCCAATAAGTGGTCTCCGTATGCCCAGACAATTTGTTAGAGCAATGGGCCTGATAAAGTGGGCTGCTGCAAGGACAAATAGGGAATTAAGCCTTTTATCACCTGGTCGTTCTATGGCTATAGAAGCTGTAGCTCTTCAGGTGGCAGAAGGTGAGCATGACGAACATTTTCCTGTTGATGTGTTTCAAACCGGTTCTGGCACTAGCTCTAATATGAATGCTAATGAGGTTATTGCAACTTTATCTAATCACGAAACTGAAGAGGATGTTCATCCAAACGACCATGTAAATATGGGTCAGAGCAGTAATGATGTTATTCCATCAGCAATACATGTGAGTGCCGCTCTGAGCGTTTCTGAAGATCTTTTGCCAGCACTAGAATATTTAGCGAATACTATTGAAAAGAAAGCAGAAAATTTATCAAATATTGTAAAAACGGGACGTACTCACTTAATGGATGCAATGCCAGTGCGTTTTGATCAAGAGATAAATGGATGGGCACACCAGATTCGAGCAGACTACGAGCGTATCTCAGTCGTTCTTCCTCGTCTATATGAATTAGCGCAGGGCGGCACAGCTGTAGGTACAGGCATTAATGCTCACGCAGATTTTGGGAAAGGGGTAGCGGCACATTTGGCTGAGAAAACCGGCATCACATTTAAACAGGCTAAAAGTTATTTTGAAGGTTTAAGCTGCCAGGATACAGCTGTAGAACTCTCAGGCCAGCTTAAAACAACAGCTGTCAGTTTAATGAAAATTTCAAATGACCTTCGCTGGATGAACAGTGGCCCACTTGCCGGTCTATCAGAAATTGCACTACCGTCTTTGCAACCTGGTAGCAGTATTATGCCAGGGAAGGTGAATCCTGTTATCCCAGAAGCTGTATCAATGGTATCTGCTCAGGTCATAGGAAATGACGCTACAGTTACTTTAGCAGGGCAGTCTGGAAATTTTCAGTTAAATGTTATGTTGCCGGTTATTGCTTATAACCTTCTTCAAAGCGTAGAGCTTTTGTCAAATGCGGCCCGGGTTCTGGCTGATTCTGCAATCGAAGGCTTTACAGTTAACGAAAAAAATCTACAAGAAGCCCTCGCAAAAAACCCTATACTGGTTACTGCTTTAAATCCTGTCATTGGCTATGAAAAAGGTGCTGCGATAGCGAAAAAAGCTTATGCAGAGGGCAGACCTATCTTGGATGTTGCCGCTGAAGAAACCGACTTAAATGATGATGAATTAAAGTTGTTACTTGATCCCAGCGAGCTAACCAGTGGCGGCATTAAAAGCTAAGTGTATATGGCATGAATTCCCTGCGGGAGCATATTTGTACTCGACTAGCTACCGTTCAGGTCGATACAGACCCATTCGCTAGGTTGCTTAGAGATGTTGAAGGAACGCCACCCCAATCTTTTATTGACAATTACAAAAAAGATCCTAATCCCGCAGCTGTGCTAGTTGGCTTAGTTGAGAGGCCAATCGGTCTAACTATGTTATTTACTGAACGATCTGTGCACCTAAAAGATCATCCAGGCCAGGTAAGTTTTCCAGGTGGTAGGATAGAAAAGCATGATGCTGGTCCTGCGGAGGCTGCGCTTCGTGAAGCTGAGGAAGAGGTTGGTTTAGATCCTAAACATGTTTCAGTGGCAGGCCACCTCGAGCGTTTGCCAACCTCTAGTGGTTTTGTTGTAACCCCAGTTGTTGCTTTTATTTCTTCGGAATTTCAGCCAGAGCCTGATAATGCTGAGGTTTTAGAGGCATTCGAGGTGCCATTAGAGTTCTTAGCTAATCAGCAAAACAGAAAAATTGCTTATAGAGAGCGGTTTGGAGCAAGACTACATGGTTACGAGATTGAGTATGATGGGCATAAAATATGGGGTGTAACTGCTTCCATACTAGTAAGATTCCTAGATCTATAAATGCCAAATAATCAAAAAGATAAAGAAAATATCTCAAGTATTATCGAGATCTTAAAAGCTCTTCGGGATCCAGATATAGGCTGTCCATGGGATTTAGAGCAGACATTTGAAACTATTGCTCCCTATACGCTTGAGGAAGCCTATGAGGTTGTAGATGCAATCTCCAGAGAGGACCTTGACGGCTTAAAGGATGAATTAGGGGATCTCCTTTTTCAGGTTATTTATCATGCGCAGATTGCACAAGAAATAGGTGCCTTTTCATTGTCTGATGTAGTTGCTGGGGTTTGTAAAAAAATGATTCGCCGTCATCCGCATGTATTTGGCAATGATGAAGTTGCTAATGTAGCTTCTCAGAACAAAAAATGGGAGGAAATAAAACGTAAAGAGAGGGGTTCTGACGAAGAAAGTGTGCTTGATGGGATAGCCTTGGCACTACCGGCCTTGGTTCGTGCTAAGAAGCTTGGTAAACGAGCTGCACTCGTTGGTTTTGATTGGGATAACCAGGCTGGTGCGCGGGATAAGGTTAATGAAGAGCTATTTGAGCTTGATGCTGCGATCGTAGAAAAAGATACAATCTCTATTGCAGCTGAAATGGGAGATGTTTTCTTAAGTCTGGTAAGTATGTGTCGGCACTTGGATATAGATCCAGAGGTTTGTCTTAGTAATGCAAATCTTAAGTTTGAAGAGCGTTTTAGAATTTTAGAGAAGAATGTGATTGCATCAGAAGAAAAATGGGAAGATTTGAGTGAATCTAATTTAGGTGTGCTTTGGCAAAATGCAAAACGTGATGCTAAGTAAGAGCTTTTTTATATACCCTGATAGCAATACATTGCTTTTCTGGTTAACGTACCTACACTAAGTTAAAAATTCACCTAGGGTTTAAAAAATAATGGCACGAATTAGTTACGTTGCACCAGATGAAATAGATGATCCTGAGCTTCGTGGGTGGCTTGAGGCTGCTATAGAGAAGGGTCGTCCTGGTCCAGAAAACCAATCTATTCGAGCGCATCAGCCGGATGTTATGCGGGCATTTACGTCTACAAGAAAACTTCTATTCGATAAAAAAAATGAAAGCGGTTTTGTGGAGCATGACTTAAAAGAATTGGTTAGAACTTATATTGCTTATAGCTTGGACTGTGATTACTGAAGTAATCAGGGCGACGCCCGTGGGGCGAAAGAAGACCCGGAAAATCGGTTAGCTGAGCTTCTTGAGTTTGCAAAGTCTCAGAAATTTACTAATAGAGAAAAGGTGGCTCTTGCTTATACAGATGCGATTCTGTGGAACCCTGTCTTAGCTGATGATGCCCTTTGGAAAGATCTTCATGCGGAGTTTAGTGAGCCAGAGATTGTTGAGTTAGGCTTTTGGGCAGGATTTACATCTGGTGGACAACGTTGGCTTCATACTCTTCATACTAAGCAAGGAGAATTAGCTGATTATATTGAAGAGCGTTCCAAAGCAAACAAATAGACTGTGGTGCTTCCCTATAAACCAGCATGAAAAACTGTAAATCGGGTTCAGAGACAAGCTCGGTAAGTGTATAGTCGCGTTCCTATGACACAGAGTAGTAATTTAAACGATTGGCAACCAGGAAGTTGGCAGGCTCTAAAGGCTAGCCAACAACCTAGCTATACTAATGATACCCAGCTCAAATTAGCAATAGAGAGGCTAAGTAGTCTGCCACCTTTAGTTACAAGTTGGGAGGTTGAGGCCTTAAAGGAAAAGCTTGCACAAGCTCAGCGTGGCGAGGCTTTTCTATTACAGGGTGGTGATTGTGCGGAAAGTTTTGAAGAGTGCACCTCTGACAATGTTGTTCAAAAGCTAAAAATACTTCTGCAGATGTCGCTGGTACTAGCCACAGGACTAAAAAAGCCGGTAATTCGGGTGGGTCGTATGGCAGGTCAATATGCGAAGCCTCGGAGTGCAGATGAAGAAACGCGTGACGGTATAACGCTACCAAGTTACCGGGGTGATTTGGTAAATCGAATGCCATTTACGGCTAAAGACCGAGAGCCTGATCCAGAGCTAATGCTTAGAGGCTACGAGCGTGCGGCTTTAACCTTAAATTTTGTGCGATCCTTAATAGATGGAGGTTTTGCTGACCTACATCATCCGGAAAACTGGGATTTAGATTTTGTTGGTGAGTCTCCCATGGCTTCTGAGTACCAGAAACTTGTTCAGTCAGTTTCGGACTCTTTGGAGTTTTTTGAATCTGTGGCAGGAGATGTTGTTCGAGCGCGTCGAATTGAATTCTATACTTCACATGAGGGCCTGCATTTGCCTTATGAGCAATCTCAAACACGTTTTCTGTCTCATAGGGACAGCTGGTATAACTTAACCACCCATTATCCATGGATTGGTATGAGAACCGCAGCTCTTGATGGAGCTCATGTGGAATATTTCAGAGGTATTAAAAATCCAATGGGTATTAAGATTGGTGTCACAGTGACTGCTGAGCACCTGCAGGGCCTTGTTAAGACATTAAACCCTAACAATGAACCCGGTCGTTTATCATTTATCACTCGTTTTGGTGCGCAAGAGGTAGAAAAGCATTTGCCTAGAGTGATTAAGGCTGTGCGTGAAATAGATGCGCATGTGCTTTGGATATGTGATCCAATGCATGGAAACACTGAAACGACAGAGAGTGGTTATAAGACACGTGACTTTGACAATATAGTCTCTGAACTGCAGGCAGCTTTTCGTATTCATCAAGATGAGGGTAGTCATTTAGGTGGCGTTCATTTAGAGCTTACTGGTGAAAATGTAACTGAATGTATAGGTGGGGCACGGGGACTTAAGGCGTCTGATTTAGCTAAAGCCTATAAGTCCCAGGTTGATCCGCGTTTGAATTATGAGCAGGCCATGGAGGTTGCCATGCGTATTGCTGGTCAGTTAAAAGGTTAGTAAAGAAGTCTAAATTTTAGTCTTCAGTTACGAGGGCAAATGAAAACCAATCCCTCTTTTGATCTAAATTGTACTGAGTGTCCTCGACTAGCCTCTTACTTAGAGGTACAGCGGTTCAAGTTTCCCGAGTATTTCAATTTGCCGGTACCTCCATTTGGTGATCCTAATGCTACGATGCTTATTGTGGGTCTTGCACCTGGTCACCATGGTGCAAATGCTTCGGGTCGTCCATTTACTGGTGATCATGCCGGTATTATTCTATATCAAACTTTATTTGAACTTGGGTTATGCACGAAAGCTGATTCACAATCAGCTAATGATGATCTAAAGCTTGTAGGGTGCCGTATTACAAACGCTGTAAAATGTTTGCCACCTCAGAATAAGCCAACCACGCAGGAAGTTCGTACCTGCAATAAGTATCTTAGGAGTGAAATTTTATTGCTGCCTGAAAGAGCAGTTGTTTTTGCCTTAGGTGGGATTGCTCATGGAGCCGTATTACGTGCTTATGACCTAACACTTAGCAGGTATTCTTTTGCTCATGGCCAAGTACATGACTTGCCAGGTTCAATAAAAATGGTTGATTCATATCATTGTAGTCGCTACAACACGAATACAGGCAGACTAACCCCAGATATGTTTAAAGAGGTATTAACCCTGGCACGAGATCTATCTCTTAATTAACAATGAATGGAAAACAAAATAAGAAAGGCAATGAAATCGAGGGTTTTAACCCCAAGGAAATGATTTCTAATCTCACCCATTGTCCAGGGGTTTATTTGATAAGCAATTCAAAGGGTGAGGTTATTTATGTAGGTAAGGCAAAAGACCTTAGGCGTCGAGTTGGAAGTTATTTTCAGGGGCGTGCACAGGATACTAAAACAATGGCTATGTTAAGCCAGGTGGCCAATATTGATGTAACCGTTACTCAGACGGAGTCGGAAGCCTTAATTCTTGAATACAACCTTATTAAAGAGCATAGACCTCGCTTTAATATATTGCTCCGAGATGATAAGAGTTACCCCTATATCCATGTTAGTACCGATCATGATTTTCCACGACTCACTTCTTATCGTAGACCTCGAAAGATAGCTGGGCGCCATTTTGGACCATACCCAAGCGCTAGCGCAGTAAAAGAAGCCCTTAGCCAGCTACAAAAAATATTTAAGATTCGACAATGTGAAGATAGTTACTTTTCCAATAGAACACGACCATGTTTGCAGTATCAGATTCAACGATGTACTGCTCCTTGTGTGGGGCTTATTTCTTCTGATGATTATCAACGTGATATTGAGCATGCGCTATTATTTCTTCAGGGTGATAGTGGCGTTATTACAGAAAAGCTTGCAAAGAGTATGGACGAGGCTTCTGAAAAGTTAGAGTTTGAAATTGCGGCTGAGTACAGAGATAAATTATCGAAACTAAAGGAGATCGAATCCTTACAGCTGGTTTCTAGGGCCTCCGGTAATTTTGATGTTGTAGGTTTGGTTTATCAGGAAAATCTCTGTTGCATAACTGTGATGTGTTTTAGAAGTGGTAGGTTGCTAGGATCAAATAGTTATTTCCCCCGAATGCCATCAGAAAAAAATACAAGTGAGATCATGAGGTCGTTTTTGCTTCAGTACTATGGTGGAAGGGAAGCTCCTAGTGAGATATTGCTTAGTGAAGCTACGTCTGATGCAGAAGCTCTCGCAGAAATGTTAGGAAACAAATCAAAACGTCGAGTACTTATAAAATATAAGTTTCGTGGTGATCGTGCTCGATGGATAGAGATGGCATTAACGAATGCAAACCATGCTGCAGACTTAAAAGCAAAATCAAGCGCTAGTCTTTTAAGGCAGTATAAGTCTCTAACAGAAATCTTGAATCTAGGAAAGTTAGCGCATCGGCTTGAATGCTTTGATATTAGTCATATGGCTGGTGGGGCAACAGTTGGGTCCTGCGTAGTATTCGGCACTGATGGGCCTGTAAAAGCAGATTATCGTCGTTTTAACGTGACTGATATTACTCCTGGGGATGACTATGGGGCCCTTGCGCAAGTTATTAAACGACGTTATTTAAGAATAAAAAAAGGGGAGGCTTCTATTCCTGACGTTCTATTGGTCGATGGAGGGCAGGGGCAGCTTAGTGCAGCAGCTAGTGTGCTTAAGGAATTACAATTAGAAAATGTCATGTTAGTAGCCATAGCAAAGGGTCAAGATAGAAAACCTGGGCGTGAAAGTCTTTATTTAAGAGGGATTAGTCAGGCAATCAAACTACCTGCAAATTCTCCTGCTTTATACTTAATACAAAAAATAAGAGATGAAGCTCATCGGTTCGCAATAGAGGGTCATAAAGCTCGTCGAAAAAAGCAGCAATACTCCTCTCCTTTGGATGGAATAAACGGACTTGGTCCAAAACGACGTAGAGCCTTACTAAGAAATTTTGGTGGGTTACAGGCGATAACTCGAGCAAGTGTGGATGATTTAATGAAGGTAAAGGGCATCTCTCGGCGGCTAGGTCGGTTAATATACTCTCAGTTTCATTCGGATTAGTTATGCCGATAACAATACCAAATTTGCTAACAAGCTTTCGTATAGCAGCTATTCCCCTGATAGTGGTGATCTATTATCTTCCTTTCCCATGGGCTAGTCAGGCTTCTGGAATTATATTTGGGCTAGCCGCTATTACGGACTGGCTTGATGGCTATCTTGCGCGTAGTCTCAATCAGACAACAAGATTTGGGGCGTTTTTAGATCCTGTTGCGGATAAGCTGATTGTTGCCACTGCACTAGTTGTTCTAGTTCAGAATGATCCCTCTATTCTGATGATGGCTGTAGCGGCGGTTATTATTGGACGTGAGATTACAGTATCAGCTCTTAGGGAATGGATGTCGGAGCTAGGAGCAAGTGTCTACGTTAAGGTTACTGTTTTTGCTAAATGGAAAACTACTTTGCAGATGTTTGGTATTGGTTTCCGGCTTTATCAGGAACCGTCTTTCGGGATTCCTGTTTATGAAATTGGAATGCTTCTTCTTATTGCCGCATCAATGTTGACCTTGTGGTCTATGACTGACTATCTTAAATCAGCGTGGTCAGTAATACAGGAAGATATTAATGAAAATAAGATGTAGAAAAGTTATATAAAACATGTTTTTACCGGAAATTATTTGTCTAGATTCTTGTTTTACATAGGTGTGCATAGAGAGTGTTTTTTCTAAGCTCATGTCTGAGAAGGTTTTATGCTCTTTTGCTGGTATATATTTTTCATGTTTAATCTATTAGTTCTTGATGTAACTGGGGAGCGTCTGTTTTACAATTCGTTCTCAGAAAATGCGGGTGTAGCTCAGCTGGTAGAGCGGCACGTTGCCAACGTGCAGGTCGACGGTTCGAACCCGTTCACCCGCTCCAATTTAGACTTTTGACTTTATTGGTGTTTTGTTATGGGTTGATTGCTTTATCAGCCCATACTTTTGAATCCATGTTTTTGGTGCATATTTAGTTTGAGACTATGCCTCTTAGCACAGAAACATCAAAAATAGCTCTTACTCATAAAGCAATACTGACTATAGCGCTTCCTGTCATGTTATCGAACATATCTACTCCACTTATAGGTGTGGTAGATACAGCTGTTGTTGGTCAGATACCAGATCCTGCATATGTTGGTGCTGTTGCTGTTGGTTCACTGATTTTTGGTTTTGTGTTTTGGGCGTTTGGTTTTCTTCGTATGGGTACAACTGGCCTTACAGCACAAGCATTTGGTGCCAGTGAAAATGCTGAGATCAGTGCAAATCTCATACGAGCTTTAGCTATATCAATCGTTATTGGCATATCGCTAATCTTATTTCAGTGGCCAATCCGTGAAGCTGCTTTTGCTCTTCTTAGTGGTAGTGAAAAAGTAGAAGACCTTGCACGAAGTTATTTTGATATTCGTATTTGGGCGGCTCCTGCAACATTAGCTAACTATGCGTTGCTTGGCTGGTTTATAGGTCTAGGGCGTACAGATATAGGCCTGATTCTTCAGTTAGTTTTGAATGTAACTAATATCGCATTAGATGCTCTTTTTGTTGTTGGGTTTGGATGGGACGTACGAGGAGTTGCTTTTGGAACACTTTTAGCAGAATGGATAGCAACTATTGTTGGTGTATTAATTGCAATGCACTACTTACGAAAGTTTGACGGGATATCTTCTAATGCACGCCTATTTGATGTTGATCAGTTAAAACGGACAATCATAGTTAATAGTGACATCATGATTCGTTCGATGGCGCTTATTCTTGCTCATGTGTGGTTCATGGCTCAAGGCGCCAAACAAGGCGATATTATTCTTGCGGCTAACGCTGTTTTGATGCATCTAGTGGCGCTTAGTGCTTTTTTTCTTGATGGATTAGCTTTTTCTGCTGAGACATTAGTAGGTAGAGCTATTGGTGCAGCTAACAGGGTTGGGTTGATGCAAGCAGCTCGAATGACTACCCAATGGGCTGCTGGAGTAGCATTATTGCTATCGCTAATTATTGCAATTTTTGGTGCAGAGTTTATTGATCTGCTCACAGTAGATAATGACGTTCGTTCAGCAGCTCGAACCTATCTTATATGGGCAACTGGGATCCCACTATTAGGGGTATGGGCATATCAATTAGATGGTATTTTTATTGGTGCAACACGTACAGCAGAAATGCGAAATGCAATGTTAATCTCGTTTAGTATTTTTATAATTGCATGGTGGTTATTTACACCATTTCAAAATAATGGCCTTTGGGCTGCACTTTATGTTAATTATTTTGCGCGTATCTTAACCTTGTACTATCACTACCCTAAATTGGTATGTTCAATTTCAGACGCTAGATAAAAATATGCCTATCAAGAATATTTGCTTTAATGAAGTCTATAAAAAAGACTAAAAATTGATGCATTTTGCAGTAGAGAGTTTTTGTGTTTAAGGGCTAGACGGATAGCCAAGCGCTTTAGATACAGATGAGATTACATCATATTCTAATAAATCATAGATGCTTCTAGTATGTGCTCGCCTTTGTGATCCTGGGTTACTAGAGGATGTTGTTACAACCACAAGATCCAATGTTGGAATAATTACGATAAATTGCCCGCCAAATCCCCATGCATAATGAGCATTATGTCCAGCCATTTCTTTTATCCACCACCCATAACCATAGAAGCGGCTGCGATCTCTTCTTGATTGAACGCTATTTCTAAGGGTGTCATCAATCCATTGTCTTGGAATCACTTGCGTTCCATTAAGCGCTCCATGATTTAGATATAATTCTCCAAATAAGAGCATCTGTCGTGGGGTTAATTCCATATCGTTCCCACCAAAATAGATGCCCTGAGCATCTTGTGGCCATGGCATTAGCTGAAAGCCAAGAGGTTCAGTTAGGACTTCTCGTGCAAAATCAAGCGTATTTAAGCCAGTTGCTTTAGTAAGGATAGCTGATAGCAAGTGGGTATTGCCGGTGCTGTACTCCATTAATCTTCCAGGAACTGTTTCAAGTGGCTGTTGCAGCGCAAAAGCTACCCAATTCGAGCTAGCTATCCATTTTCCATAATTTCTGTTGCTAGTAGTCTCTAGGCCTGATTGCATTGTTAGAAGGTTTTGGACAGTAATCTCTTTTTTTAGAGGATTATCATTGGCCCAATCTACGCCAAAATATTCGGTAATAGGCTGTTGAACTGAATCAATATGACCTTGATGGATAGCTATACCCACTAAAGCAGAAATTACACTCTTAGATACTGATTTTATGTTGCTCTGATCCTCTTGATTAGCACCATTAAAGTACTGCTCAAGAATTAATTCGCCGTTTTGACTGACTAGTAGACTTTTTATTCTTGGAAGAGTATTTGCGGTTTCTAGGGTTTCGTCAAAATCATAAACAATAGAAGACTGTTGTGCGGTAGCAGATATCTGGAAAAACAGACAAAAAATGAGTAGTAAATTAGTTAGATTCACAGTTTTACCAATATCTTTTGAATTGATCTTTTTAGAATAGACATATCTATTGCAGATGTAAGAGACAAGTCTTTTAAGCTTAGAACAGAAGTTCCGGAAGCCATGTTGCGATTTGGGGAAAAATACATAGAAGCACAATCGCTAAGATCATTAAGCCAACATATGGAAGTGATCCACGCAGTATGCTTGGTAATCCAACGTCTGGTGCAATTCCATCAATTACATAGAGGTTGAGCCCTACTGGTGGGGTAATAAGACCAATCTCCATATTTATGGTAAGAATTACGGCAAACCAGTATGGATCAAAACCAGCCTGAAGCACGATAGGCATCAGTATTGGTGCAGTCATTAATATGACTGCAACTGGTGGTAGAAAAAATCCAGCAACTAGTAAAAATACATTTATCATTGCTAGTAGTAGCCAGCGATTAATTTCAAGATTGGCTATAGATTCGGCTACTGTTTGTGTAACGAATAGATTTGATAGCGTATAACTAAATAATGCTGCGGCACCAATGATCATCATAATCATCACGCTTTCTCGTGTGCTACTACTCAATATTTTCCATAGTTTTTTTGGGCTCCATATTCGGTAAATGACTGCGACCAAAACAATACATAGCATGGCGCCGACACCCGCAGCTTCAGAAGGCGTTGCAACTCCTCCGTAGAGAACGAAGAGAATTCCAAGGACGATTAAAAGGAAAGGGAGGATTCGAGCCCCTTGCTCTAGTTTTTCGCGAATAGATACTTGTTCTCGTTCTGCACCTGTTTGAAAACCATCGCGCCAAGCATGAAACATTGACCAGGC
>DJLG01000016.1 GCA_002434915.1 Proteobacteria bacterium UBA6522 | reverse complement strand
CAGGCTACAGATTATCACCAGCTCAGGCCCAAGCAATACTTGAGTTGAGATTGCATCGATTAACAGCATTAGAGCAGACAAATATACATAAAGAATACAAGAACTTAATCGTTTCTATTAAGGTATTTTATGAGATTTTAGAGGACCCTGATAAGCTTCAGTCTGTTATAAAAACAGAACTGTTGGAGGTGCGTGAACAGTATGCTGATCCTCGGCGTACTGAGATAGTCGAGGATCTTACTGACTTAACAATGGAGGACCTAATACCGCAGGAAGATCTTGTTGTGACCTTGTCTCATGGCGGTTATGCAAAGGCCCAACCTCTAGCGACATACCAGGCACAGCACCGCGGTGGGAGAGGACGTGCTGCCACCAAAGTCAAAGATGAAGATTTTATTGATAAGGTATTTGTTGCTAATTCACATGACACGCTGCTGTGCTTTTCTAGTCGAGGTAAAGTGTATTGGCTAAAGGTTTATCAGCTTCCACAGGCTGGCCCTGGCGCACGCGGTAGGCCTATTGTTAATTTATTGCCTCTTGATAAAGAGGAGCGTATCAATACGCTTCTTCCTATCAAGGACTATGACAAGGACAAGTTTGTGCTATTTGCAACAAGCCATGGAACTGTTAAGAAAACTCCTTTAGAGGCCTTTTCGAAGCCCAGAGCCAGTGGAATTATAGCTATTGAGTTGAGAGAGAATGATCGATTAATAGGTGCTGGTATAACAGATGGTCAACAGGACCTAATGCTTTTTTCAAGTTCGGGTAAGGCAATTAAATTCTCAGAGAAAGATGTCCGTGCTATGGGAAGGACAGCTGCTGGTGTGCGAGGTCTGAGGTTGGGCGGAGCAAATGATATGGTTATTTCGTTATGTATCCCTGAGGGTGAGATGATCTTAACAGCGACAGAGCATGGGTACGGCAAACGAACTGTACTAGAGGATTTTCCTTCTCAAGGTAGGGGAGGGAAAGGCGTGATAGCAATTCAAGTGTCTGATCGTAATGGTCCGGTTGTAGGAGCAGTCCAGGTTACTGAACAAGATGAGGTAATGTTGATAAGTTCTAATGGCACATTGGTAAGAACAGCTACATCAGAAATTTCTGTTATTGGTAGGAATACTCAGGGAGTTCGTCTCATAAAGCTTGGTGATAAGGATCGACTGGTGGGTTTGGAACGTATTGAAATCCTGTCTGAACAGGATTCAGTTAATTAACGTTATTGCTGGGTGAGATAGATAGGGAGAGAGTTGCGGATGAGTCGAGTCTATAACTTCAGTCCAGGGCCAGCTGCGCTACCAACAGCAGTTCTAGAGCAAGCTCAATTAGAGCTCCTAGATTGGCATGGAACAGGTATGTCTGTGATGGAAGTTAGTCATCGTGGAAAACATTTTGTTGAGTGCGCTTTAAGAGCAGAAGGAGTTTTTCGTGAATTACTCGGTATACCAGAAGAATACAAAGTGCTGTTTCTTCAGGGAGGAGCCACATTACAGTTTTCTGCGGTTCCATTAAATTTAACAGCATCAGGTGAAACTGCGGATTACATAACCACTGGTAACTGGAGTAAAAAAGCGGCTAATGAGGCACAGCGATATCTGGATGTTAATGTAGCTGCGAATGGGATAAATGGAGAGTATGTTGGTATTTCTGATCCCCTCACATGGAAGCTGAGGGAAGATTCTAGTTATTTGCATTTGGCAATGAATGAAACTGTTGTAGGTGTTGAATTCCATAACATTCCAGACGTTTCAAATAGTCCTATAGTCGCAGACATGTCTTCAACATTATTATCGCGCCCTATAGATATAAGTCGTTTTGGGGTTATTTATGCCGGTGCCCAAAAAAATATTGGCCCAGCTGGAATTACGGTTGTGATTGTCCACGAAGATCTTTTGGGGAAAGCTCGTCCTGAAACACCTACAGTTGTAAATTATAAAGTTATGGCGGATTCCGGTTCCATGTCTAATACACCACCAACGTTCAATTGGTACATTGCTGGATTAGTATTTGATTGGGTTAAGAGTGAGGGTGGCCTGGTTGAGATGGAAGCTAGAAACAAAAGAAAGTCTGAGAAACTTTACGCGAGTATAGATGCATCAGATTTCTACACTAATCCAGTAGATCCTAAATATCGTTCTTGGGTGAATGTGCCTTTTACATTAGCAGACCCTGATCTAGACCAACTTTTTCTTGATGAGTCCTCAGAGATAGGACTTGCTAATTTAAAGGGGCACAGGTTGGTTGGGGGTATGCGTGCGAGCATCTATAACGCAATGCCAGAGGAAGGCGTGGATGCGTTATTAGAATTTATGAATGATTTTCAGGCTAGACATGGATAACCCAAAGATAAAGTTTAAAGTTTTAACGCTCAATAATATTGCTGAGGAAGGTCTCGAGCGGTTTCCTAAGGCTAGGTATACTTTTGATTCCAAGATGCCTAGCCCCGATGCCATATTATTACGATCCTATAAAATGCATGGCATCAGTTTGCCTGATTCTCTATTGGCTGTGGCAAGGGCAGGTGCAGGCGTTAATAATATTCCAGTAGATAAACTAAGCGGACTTGGCGTGCCTGTTTTTAATGCGCCAGGAGCAAATGCTAATGCAGTAAAGGAGTTAGTTATTGGCGCAATGCTAATGAGTGCTCGCAATCTTTCAGATGCTTGGGACTATGTTCGAAAGCTAGGTGGAGATAAAGAGGCTATTTCCCGTGAAGTAGAGTTAGGTAAGAAACAATATGTTGGGTTTGAACTGCCAAGCCGTACTTTAGGTGTTATTGGACTTGGGGCTATAGGTGTTGAGGTTGCAAATGCAGGTCTAAGCTTGGGAATGCAGGTAATTGGATATGACCCTAAAATTACTGTGCAACGAGCTTGGCAATTGTCATCAGGTGTTCAGCAAGCAGCTAATCTAGACGAGTTGTTTCGACATTGCGATATTGTGACAACGCATGTTCCTTTGAATGAAGCAACACGCGGAATGGTCAATAAGAATAGTTTAGAGCTTTTGCCTAAGGGAAGCATAGTCTTAAATTTTTCTCGTGATGGTGTCATAGATAATGAAGCCTTAGTTAAGCTGTTAGATAAGGGCAATATTCGCAACTATATATGTGATTTTCCTTCTCCTGATTTAAAAGATCATCCTAAGATTATTTGTTTTCCCCATCTTGGTGCTTCAACTGCTGAGGCAGAGAGAAATTGCGCGGTAATGGTTGTTGATAATCTTAGAGACTTTCTTGAAAATGGAAATGTTAGTCGCTCAGTAAATATGCCTGAAGCAAAGCTATCTAGAACGCGACCTCATAGGCTATCCATTGCCAATGCAAATGTTCCTAGTATGGTCGGTCAAGTTTCTACAGCATTGGCTGAGCAGGACATAAATATTGCAGATATGCTTAATGTTTCACGCGGGGATTTGGCATATACATTGCTAGATCTTGATGATCCAATTAATGACGTAACCTTAAACCGTATTTCCTCAATTGATGGCATACTTCGGGTTAGAGTTTTGCCAAGACTTGATACGGTACACCAATAAGCTTGATGGGTTTTTGATAGTTCACAAGTATGAATAAAAAACCGACTGAAGAGGAATTAAAGGTTGCCTATCTTGGTCCGGAGGGGACCTTTAGTCAGTCAGCTGTATTTAAACAATTTGGAGAAGCAGCTACCGGTATTCCTGTTTCTACAATTGAAGAGATTTTTAGTAAAGTCGAAGATGGATTGGCTGACTTTGCTGTAATTCCTGTTGAGAATTCTACTGAAGGGGTAGTTGCAAACGCCTTAGATATGTTCCTAACTTCACCGCTATATATATGTGGTGAGGTGGAGGTGAGGATACGGCAGCACCTTATGGGGTCTATGCATGACCTCAAAGATATAAAACGAATTTATTCGCATCCGCAATCTTTAGCTCAATGTCGTTCTTGGCTTTCGTCTGAATTACAAGATGTAGAAATTATCCCAACTGCAAGTAATGCTGTCGGGGCTAGTCGGGCACTTAAGGAAGAAGGGGCAGCAGCAATAGCTGGAGATGTAGCAGCCAGGGTTTATAGCCTCAATATTATTTGTTCTGATATTGAAGATCGTCCGGATAATACAACGCGATTTTATGTGATTGGCCACAATTTATGCCAGTCTAGTAGTAATGATAAGACAACCTTTTTGATTGCGCCGAGTGGGACAGAAGGACCAGGAGTTTTGCTCAATTTGCTCGAACCTCTTGCGAGGTATGGAATCAATATGACTAGCATTCAATCTAGGCCATCAAGACGCCGTAAGTGGGACTATGTTTTCTTTGTTGATATTGATGGCAATGCTGATGATATCAATATCAAATCAGCTCTTACGGAAGCACAAAAAAAGTCAAGCTTCTTTCGCATTCTTGGCACTTACTCCAAAGCAGGCAGCTAGAGCTATAACGGCAAGGCTTAAATGTGGAAAATGACAGCCTAACAAAATCTTCAGGTGGTTTTTTTTCAAGGCCAGTTAAGACTGTTGGGGGAGAATTAGTTGTACCTGGCGATAAATCAATATCGCATAGGGCGATTCTGCTTGGTTCAATTTCTGATGGAATAAGTAATTTTCAGGGTTTTTTAAATAGTGATGATTGCCTCGCTACGATGATGGCTCTTAGATCAATGGGTGTTCATATTAATTTAGAGGGTACTGATGTCAGAATTGTCGGTGTTGGTCTGCAGGGCTTAACAATGCCCAAGAAACAACTTGATCTTGGAAATTCAGGAACCGCAATGCGGCTGCTAGCAGGAATGCTTTCAGCACAATCTTTTTCTTCAGTCTTAACTGGAGATGAGTCATTAAGAGCTCGTCCAATGAAGCGAGTTACCGTGCCATTGAGCAAGATGGGTAGCGTTATTAATACCGAAGATGGGTTGCCGCCATTACGTATTCAGGGAGGAAATAACCTTGTAGGTATTGATTACACATTACCAATTGCAAGCGCTCAAGTGAAATCTGCCTTGTTGATTGCAGGTCTATGGGCTAAGGGTCCTACTATAGTCCGATCTCCAGGTCCAAGTAGAGATCACACAGAAAGGATGTTAAAGAGTATGGGTGTTGGTATGCTAAACCATACCGAAGAGGTTGTTTCATTAGATGGGCCGGCTACTTTAAAGCCAACTGACCAAACTATTCCTGGAGATTTTTCTTCGGCAGCATTTTTCATTGTTGCTGGGCTCTTAGCTTCTCATGAGGGGTTGCTGATTCGTAATGTTGGAATAAACCCAACCCGAACAGGACTTTTAACTATTTTAAAGAAAATGGGTGGCTCAATAGATCTTTTGAATAAAAGAGAATTTGGCACTGAACCTGTAGCTGATATTTTTGTAAAAAAAAGCAAATTAAAAGGTATTGAGATTGATCAGAATCTAGTTCCATTGGCGATTGATGAGTTTCCAGTCATTTTTGTAGCTGCGGCTTATGCGGATGGTTATACGACTGTAGCGGGTGCGCAGGAGTTGCGTTATAAGGAAAGTGATCGCTTGCATGTTATGTCTATTGGACTTCAAGAGATTGGAATTGAAACAAAAGAGATTGATGATGGGCTTATCATTAAGGGTGGGGTTGTCCATGGTGGCTGTGTAGATAGTTATGGTGATCATCGTATTGCGATGTCTTTTGCAGTTGCAGGATTGGCTTCACAAGCAGTGATTCAGGTAAAAAGAACTGATGAGGTTAGCACTTCATTTCCTAATTTCTTGGAGTTAGCTAATTCTAGCGGGTTTGCTATTGAGCCTTTTATTGCTGCCAAACCTTTAAAAGGATGAATACTACACCCCCCGTTATTGCAATAGATGGACCAGTCGGCTCTGGGAAAGGAACAATTAGTAGGATTCTTGCACGCACCCTTGGTTGGCACTTGTTGGATAGCGGGGCTTTGTATCGTCTTGTTGCGTTGAGGATGATACAAGAGAAAGTATCGGTCGATGATTCATCCACGATGGTGGATATAGCAACGATAATGGATATCTCGTTTGCTAATACTGCTAAAGAGCAAAAAATTTTTCTAGACTCTGTAGATGTAACTCTTGATCTGAGAACAGAGGAGTGTGGAAGTGTTGCTTCAAAAATAGCCTCTAGGCCTGCTTTGCGAGCAGCTCTTTTGAAACGTCAAAGGGCATTCTTGAGATTACCAGGATTAGTAGCAGATGGACGGGATATTGGTAGCGTAGTATTCCCTGATGCATTGTTTAAGATCTTTCTTACAGCAAGTCCCGAGGAAAGAGCCTCGAGACGTTATAAGCAGTTGAAACAAAAGGGTATTAATGTTAGCCTGCCGGACGTTTTGCAGAAGATAACGCAAAGAGATAAGCGTGACGTTAACCGAAAAGTTGCTCCGCTAAAAGCAGCAAGTGACGCGCAAATTTTTGATTCTACAGGAGCTGCTCCTGAGGATACTGCAGATAAAATTTTAGATAGTCTAAAGATTCTAGGTATTCCGTCTGCAAATTAGGAAAGGGCCCATGCAGGAAGCGAGGGCATTTATTAGTTGATCATTAGTGCAGGATGCGCTGATGTTATGTTTGGAGGTCCGTGCAAGCGGATATAATTTTATGAGCGAATCCTTTGCAGAGCTGCTTGAAGACAGCCTTGCTAGTCAAAATATAAAGCAAGGTCAAATACTAACTGCAACTGTAGTTGACGTAAATTCAGATGTTGTAATAGTCAATGCTGGACTTAAATCTGAAGCGGTTATTCCTACTGTCCAATTTTTAAATGAGCGAGGTAAGTTAGAAGTTGAAGTTGGTGATGAGATAGAGGTAGCTCTTGATGCAGTAGAAGATGGATTCGGTGAAACTCGTTTATCTCGTGAAAAAGCTAAAAGAATGCGGACATGGATTGTTCTGCAAGAGGCTTTTGATGAAAGCAAAATAGTCATCGGAACAATTACAGGTCGTGTTAGAGGTGGATTTACCGTTGACTTGGACTTGGTTAGAGCTTTTTTGCCTGGGTCTCTTGTTGATGTGAGACCTATACGTGACCCAAGCACTCTTGAGGGTAGTACCTTAGAGTTTAAAGTAATCAAGTTAGATCAAAAAAGAAATAATGTTGTTGTTTCTCGAAGAGCTGTGGTTGAAGAGGAATACAGTGTAGAACGTGAAGAGCTATTAAAAAACTTACAAGAAGGTGCAACTCTAAAAGGAATTGTGAAAAATCTTACAGATTACGGAGCATTTGTAGATTTGGGTGGTATAGATGGTTTATTGCACATCACAGATATGGCATGGAAACGAGTAAAACATCCCTCAGAAGTAATTGCTGTTGGCGAAGAACTAGACGTAAAGATTTTAAAATTTGATCGTGAACGTAGTCGAGTTTCATTAGGTTTGAAACAGTTAGGAGCAGACCCTTGGATGGACCTTACACGCCGCTATCCAACTAACTCTAGATTGTTCGGTAAAGTTACTAATATAGCTGATTATGGATGTTTTGTTGAAATTGAAGAGGGGGTTGAAGGTTTAGTGCATGTTTCTGAAATGGATTGGACCAATAAAAATGTAAGTCCTAATAAAGTAGTCCAAATTAGCGATGAAGTTGAGGTTATGGTTCTCGATATTGATGAGGAAAGAAGAAGGGTTTCTCTTGGCTTAAAGCAGTGTAAGGCTAACCCTTGGAACGAATTTGCAGAAGAACACAGCAAAGGTGATAAGGTCTCAGGGCAGATAAAATCTATCACTGATTTTGGTGTGTTTATTGGGCTACCTGGTGGAATAGATGGGCTTGTCCATTTATCAGATCTATCATGGGAGTTGACCGGAGAGGAAGCTGTTCGCAACTACAAGAAGGGGGAAGAGCTAGAAACTACCGTTTTGGCGATTGACCCAGAACGCGAGAGGATTTCTCTTGGTGTAAAACAGATTGATCAGGATCCAATGTCATTATTTATGTCAGAACACTCGAAAGATTCTATAGTAAAAGGGATTATTCAAGAGGTTGATGTAAAGGGTGCTACAGTAGAATTATCAGATAGTGTTCTAGGTCATATCAAGGCTTCAGAAATATCTCAGGATAGAGTTGAAGATGCTCGGACTATTTTAAAGCCTGGTGAAGAAATAATGGCTAAATTTATAGGTATCGATAGGAAAAATAGAATAGTTAATCTCTCAATAAAGGCAAGAGAAGCTAGCGATGAAGCACAAGCGATTGAAACCTATCAAAAAGATACAGTTAAGCCTGCTTCAGGAACTTCTTTAGGAGATCTCCTTAAAGAGCAGCTGGATACGGATTGATATTTTTAATAATAATAAGAAGGGTGTTGTAACCCGAGAGGATGGTGTCTAGCAATGACAAAGTCTGAGCTGATAGAAACTATAGCCAGCAAGCAAAAACATTTGCCTGCTAAAGATGTAGAGCTTGCAGTGAAGCATGTTCTAGAGATTATGAGTGAAGCGCTTGCTAATGGAGACCGGATAGAAATTCGAGGCTTTGGTAGTTTCTCTCTTCATTATAGGCCGCCTCGTATGGGAAGGAACCCAAAGACAGGAGAAACTGTCGCGCTTGCAGGCAAGCATGTACCACATTTTAAGCCTGGTAAAAGTTTAAGAGAGCGAGTAAATGGTTTCCGGCACTTGCCAGTACGTAGTTAGAATTAGTTAATTCCCAAATAGATTTGGCTTGTTCTATGTTGACGGCTTGGGCTTATCCAATTAAGGATTTCTATCCAAGGGGATAAAAGTTTGGCCATAATCCGTAGGTTTATATTATTTATAACTCTAATTGTTCTTCTCTTATTGGCGGCCACCTTTGCTTATAACAACTCTGACGTAGTTTCCATTGATTTAGGGATAATCCAATTTAAAGATATTCCTATATCAATAGCTTTTATTTTAATATTTTCTGTTGGTTGGATATTTGGTCTTTTAACTGTTGGGATTGCTTTGATAAGAGTTGTATCAGATCGTCGAAAATTACGAAGGAATCTTCGGGCATTTGAATTAGAGATGAATAATATAAGACGCCGACCTCTAAAAGATGCCGACTGAAGCCACTTTTTTTCTTGCAGGACTATTTGTTATAGCGGCTGCAACAGGCTGGTTGTTTGCTCGCCATTCAATTAAAAAAGAGTCTGATCCCTCACCTCAAACTATAAATGCAGATTATTTACGTGGTCTAAACCTTGTTTTAAATAGGCAGACTGAAGAAGCTCTAGAATTATTTGTTCGAATGGCAAAAGTTGACGATGATACATTGGAAACTCATTTTGCATTAGGTCATTTGTTTCGTCGTCGCGGTGAAGTGGATCGAGCAATCCGTGTGCATAAAAACTTACTTGCACGATCCAGTTTAAATGAAATGCAGAGAGATCAGGCCCAGTTTTCACTTGCCCAGGATTATCTTAGTGCAGGATTTTTTGATCGAGCAGAAAAGTTATTTTCTCAATTAGGAAATAGCTCTAGTCTTGGAGAAGCGTCAATTCAGAGTCTTGTGGATATATATGAGCGTGAGCAGGAGTGGGGTAAGGCTATTGAAGCGCATAGAGAACTTGAAATTCTTACTGGTGAAAAGTCTACTGAAATTGCACACTATTACTGTGAGTTAGCTGAGAATGCTCGTTTAGATGGAGATTTAGCACTAGCAAGGCAACACCTTAAAGGTTCTGTTCGTTCTGTTTCTGGGGCTTTTCGAGGCGCTCTAATTAAGGCTGCTATAGCCCAGGAGGAAAAGAGTTACCTTGAAGCCCTTGGCCTTTATGAACAGGTTCTTGATGCAGATCCGCGTTTGATGCCTGAAGTGTTACCGAAATTATTTGACTGCTACCATAAGGATGGACGAGAAGATGAATGTGAAATATATTTGCAGTCACTGGTTGATAAGAACCCATCGCTATCTGATGTAATTGCATATACTGCAATTTTGGTAGATCTTGAAAGATCTCAAGTTATTAAAGCCTGTATTGAAAAATTTATTATGGAGGATAGTGTACTGGCATCTTTTTTTGATGCTGAGTATTTCGCTAATATTCCCGATAAGTCAAGAGAGAAAGTGATTCAAGGCATCACCAGTGGATTAAGAGATCTTGCTTATTCCAGTCCTCGTTATAGATGTAATACTTGTGGTTATAGAAGCGAAAAAATCTTATGGCATTGCCCTAGCTGTAAATCCTGGGAAAGCATAAGACCCCTTCAGAGGTTTCAGTTTGAAAAACTTATGAATTAATTGTTCCTAAGTGCTGAGTGAGGTTTTATTAGAAAATCACAAGGTTGGTTAGATGTTATTAAGCTTATGTAAGTGATGGAGTTATACTTTGATTCCAAAAAAAATACGTACCGCAGTTTTTCCTGTTGCAGGTAGGGGGACTCGTTTTCTGCCTGCAACCAAAGTATCTCCCAAGGAGATGCTTCCGGTTGTTGATAAACCACTTATTCAATATGCAGTTGAAGAATCTATAGCTGCCGGTGCAGAGAAACTAGTCTTTATTACTAGTAGTTCAAAAGAATCCATAGAGAATCATTTTGATCGTAATCCAGAACTTGAGCATGTACTTAGCGTATCTGGACAGAAGTCTTTGCTCTCAATTATAAGAAATATTATACCTCCCCATGTAACTTGCATTTATATTAGACAGGAAGAACCCTTAGGCCTTGGCCATGCTGTTCTTTGCGCTCAATCTGCTGTAGGTAATGAGCCTTTTTTTGTGCATTTAGCCGATGACCTAATAAATAGTGAGATTCCATGTTTGGAGCAGATGAGGAAACATTTCGAATTGCATAATTCGAGCCTTCTTGGTGTTGAGCATGTGCATGATGAGGATATTCATAAATATGGAATAGTTGCAACAGAGGTTGGTTCTTCTGGAATATCCCGTGTAACTAAAATTGTTGAGAAACCAGCGCGCAAGGATGCTCCAAGCAATCTTGCTGTTGTTGGAAGATATATATTAACGCCAGAAATCTTCAAAAAACTCTCTTCAATAAAAGTTTCAGCAGGCAATGAACTCCAGTTAACAGACGCCATTAGTAGCTTGATTAATGATGAACCTGTTTATATTTTACCATTTGATGGTACTCGTTATGACTGTGGTAGCAAACTTGGATATCTAAAAGCTACGGTGCAATACGGCCTAGAACATGCTGAAATTGGTGTTAAATTTTCGGAATATCTTAAAAATATAACGAAACCACAAACTAAATAATGTATTAGTTATATCTAAGAAACTAGGTAGTTCCTATTTATTTCAGCAAGATTAGTAGTACCAGCTTGTTGCATCATCATTATTAACTCATTGTGGAGCAAGTCTAAGATAGCTTCTACACCAGATTGTCCGTATGCGCTTAATCCCCAAAGATATGGTCGACCGATACATACAGCATCAGCTCCTAATGCAAGAGCTTTGAATATATCAACTCCACGTCGAAAACCGCTATCGACTAGTATTGGAATACGACCTTGGATTGCATTAACAACTTCAGGTAAGGATTCAATTGTTCCGCGTCCGCTATTTTCTGCTCTTCCGCCATGGTTAGAAACAATGAGTCCGTCTGCACCATGTTTAAGTGCAAGCTCTGCATCTTCAGCTGTAACTATACCTTTAAGCAGTAGCTTAGTGTCTGTAAAATCTCTAAGTTGATCCATGAATTCCCAATCTAAATTGCTAGCACGGGTAGTCATTAGTGAACTTGTATCAATTCCTTCAAACATAGGACGTTTTTTTATAGCGTTTTCAAAGCCAGGTATATGACACGTTAAACATTCTGCATTCGTGTCACGTCTAAAACGTCTTAATGCTTCTCGGTTACTCGCAGGAAGATCTACAGTAACTGTAATAGCAGGACACCCTGCATTTGTTGCTCTTTGTACTAGTTGTCGTGTCACATTCCAGTCTTCGGTTGCGTACAACTGAAACCATGTAGGGTCATGACGAACAGCATTTACCTCTTCTACACTATATGAACTAACCGTTGATAGAATTTGCAACAAATTTCTAGAGCTTGAAGCTTTTGCAGTAGCAAGTTCTCCATCGATATGAAATGCTTGTTGTGTGCCGCAAGGAGCTACGATAACGGGAGAGGCATATCTTTGCCCAAATAATTCAATTTCTGTGTTTATATTTCTAACGTCAACCATCCTTCGCACTCTAAGCTGAAATTTTTCAAATCCAGCACGATTTGCTCGAATAGTTGAGCCATCATCCACCCCAGAAGCTAGATAGGTATAGTGGGCATTACTAAGATTTCTTTTTGCAATAGGTTCAAAATCAAAAACATTTACCGCTTCATCTGGATTCTCTATTAGATATTCAGATTGAGCAAAAACCTGTGATGCGACGCCTAATATTGGAGTGCTAGCTAAGTAATTTAGAAAAGCTCTCCTGGTTTCTTTGTTATTGCTCACCTTTTAAACCCTATCTTTTATTTCTTGACGAATTTCTTCATTGTGTTCGCCTAAACGTGGAGGATATCGTCTATATGTCGGGCCATTTTCAGAAAGATGTATTGGATTTCCTATTGATTTTACAATTCCTAATAACGGATGTTCAAGCTCAACTATCATATCTCTAGCAATGATATGTTCATCGGTTAATGTATCTTCAGGGTAGTTGATTGGCCCAGCTGGAATTGAGTTTTTTACAAAAACTTCTACCCAGTCTGCAGCATCTTTTGTGATTAGTTTTGATTCTAAAAGTTCTATCAACTCACTACGATGCATATTGCGTGCAGCATTGGATAAAAAACGAGGGTCTTGTTTTATATCGTCATCTAGATCGAGTGCAAAACAGAGTTTTTCCCATAGCCTTTCTGTTCCTACCCCCACGATGATCATTTTGTCTCTAGCCTGCATAGGCTGATAAGGCGTTACAGTAGGATGGATGTTTCCAAGCCGTTCTGGACGATCGCCTGTTGCAAAAAAACTTCCCCCGAGATTAGCTAGCCATGTTGTTTGTGCATCCACTAAGGATACGTCTAGAAACTGCCCAGCATGTGATCCATTCTCTTTATTGTCTCGGGCGTATAGAGCAGCAAGAATTCCAATAGTTGTGTAGATTCCAGCCGTGATATCAGCCATG
>DJLG01000161.1:8796-11387 GCA_002434915.1 Proteobacteria bacterium UBA6522 | reverse complement strand
GCCGTTCTGAGAACATGTGATGCTGTTGGGATACACAAAATACATGCTGTATCCCCAGATGGACAAATTCACCGCCATCACATGGTGTCAGGAGGGAGTCGTCGATGGATTAATGTAGCTTTACACAATGATGCATCTGATGCCGTTACAAACCTAAAGAAAGAAGGTTGGCAGTTAATAGCGGCACACCCGGCCCGTACTTCAATAGATTACCGCGCCATTGACTACACAAAAAAAACAGCCATTATTTTAGGCTCAGAATTAGAAGGATTAGCGTCACAACTAATAGATGAAGCAGATAAAGCGGTAATTATTCCTATGGAAGGTATGGTTGCTTCATTAAATGTATCGGTAGCTGCTGCTCTTATATTGTATGAAGCACAACGCCAGCGTAGTAATGCCGGGCTCTACCAAGAGTCAAGACTACCACCAAAAGAATATGAAATAACCTTGTTTGAATGGGCTTATCCAGAAATCGCAGAACGTTGTCGAAACCATGCTATTCCTTACCCAAGTCTAAATGAGGATGGGTCCCTAGCAAAAAACCCTTTAATCAAAATAAAAGAAGACTAACCGCTAGTCATTGAATGAGAAATTGCACCAGATTTAGGTTTATCTGGCCTGTCATAAAAACCATACCGAAGTCTTAATGTTTTCACCTTGCCAAACCAGGGGATCGTGACAATATAGATATTGTCATATTCATCCAATGCCATAGCTGGAATATTTTTACTACCATGCAACTCCTCTACAAGAGGAGCAAGAGCGTCCTCAAGAGTAATCACAAGTACTATTTCCCCCTTATGGTCCAGTAAAACCTGATTCATAAACGGCTCTACCAGATATGGGTTTTTTACCTGGACATCAATACCTAATCGTTCACTAATCGGTGCGGCAGTCTCACGAGTTCTAAGATGCTCGCTGGCATAAATGGCATCAACACCCGCTACAACATCAATATCCTGAATGACATCTGCGAGCAAATCTGCGCGCTGATGACCTAGCAAACTCAACTGAGGATCTATGTCACCTAAAATATTTTCGGTGTCCGTATGACGCACAAAAATAATGGTTGTCGTGGCTTGTGATTCAAAGAACCAGGCAAGACCAAGACAAACAAGGATAAAACCTGTAATCGGCACTAGCCGAGAGCCCCGATGACGCTCAACAGCAAGCGGGATCGGTCTGGCTTGTCCCCTAGCTCTCCTACTTATAGCCATTCTAGTGTCCTAAAACTTGTCTAAGCCTCTACTCATGACGCCGATCATCTGGATTACGTTCTTTAACAACAGTGTATTGAACATTTACTATATCTTTAGGTTTATCATCGGCAAAATCGCTTGAAGCCTTCTTAATACCGCGCCTAGCCCACCAAGAACGCGCATAAATTAACATGCCCATCAACACAACAAACCCAATAATGAATGATAACAAAACAGCGCCCACAAGCACCGCTGCAACGGCTACAACCGCACCAATTATTAAGCCTATTGCCTGCAAAATTGGGTTCCGAGAGGCTGTCATACGATTCATAGGTAGCTTATTCTACATTAGGGGGATCGACCAACTCATAATATCCATCAAACCAGGTCTGCCAAGTATTAGTCCCAATTTCAAATTCCTCAAAGAGCTGTCTTACACGACCATCTGGCAAGATTGTCCAGCTTCCACGCAAAGCCACAACACTGTTAATTAACCCAACATACTCGATAGTTCCCTCCATGCGCATACTGCCATTCACTAGTTCTCCAGCAATATCTATAAGTGTTCCACCAGAACCAACCCAAACTTGTCGCCATTGATCACGACTAGGGACATAGAAGCTAGTGCTACTTCCGGTCGAACCACCTCCCCCTTCCCATTTCTCAATGATCGTACACCCACCGTCCTGCTTAGAAATAGTGTTGTGACCTATCAGAGAGCCATTCGCAAGTCGCACATCCCAAGTACCAATCCAAAAATCGAAATTATAAGTTGGAGCCATAGCCTCACAAGGATAAATTCTTGTGCGCACACTCCGATAAAGCCTCTGAAAACGATCATCTAAACGTATATTTTTAAACTCTTCCGAATCATCAAGAACAGAAAGAGATCTAAGCTCAGCATCATCAGCCGCCTGTAATGCCATGAATCCTTCCTCTATACGATCCAGAGCGACCAAATTCCTTGCACGTTCAAGCTCCAACATAGCTTCTGGGCCCTGCGCTACTCTAGCCCGTTCAAGCGTATCCAACGCCTCTGTATAACCCCCTAATTCCCGCTGAGCTTGCGCAATTCGCAACCAGTAGACCCCATTTAAAGTGTCATCGGACAAAAGGTTTAGATATTCATTAATAGCATCTTGCCAACGCTGATCCTCAAATGCGTGATCCGCCAAATTTGCCTTAATTGGTTCTTGGGCAAACGCAAAGCCTGCTTGCATCAAGCCTAAAACAATTAAAAAAACATAACCCATTAAATTCATCATGAAGAATTATTTGCCTAAAATTATTCTTGATCAAAAAAACATTTTCAATGATGCTAAAAAAACACAGTCTCTTGCAATAGCGCAAGAGGCTCTGGAAAATGGTGATCTTGGAGAGGTGGCAGAG
>DJLG01000161.1:1974-8481 GCA_002434915.1 Proteobacteria bacterium UBA6522 | reverse complement strand
TGGCAGAGCGGTCGAATGCGGCGGTCTTGAAAACCGTTGTCCGTTTGCGCGGACCGGGGGTTCGAATCCCTCCCTCTCCGCCAAAATCAAGGGGTTAGCTACTCCCCGCTGACTACCTTAAATTTAGAATCTGATTTTAGGCGGCTGATAGAAATCACACCGCCCGCCATCACTACTTAAATTCGCTGATAACCAAGCTTGCGCCAAATATGCAGACACCTGTTTTCGGACAAATTCGGTCAGCTATCAGAACAATGACCAAACATGGGAACTAGTCATCTAGCTCCACAAATGCCAGTGAGTTATTGTTGTTCATTGGAATAACGAGCTGGTGCTGTGTCGAGTCGTAACACATTGATGCGGCACTCGGGATGCCAGCAGCAATTACTTCCGCTTCCTGCCCCGGGCGAATTCTTGAAACGCTACCGAATCGCACACTGCTTACATACTTCGTACCATCGTCAAGTATGACGACACCGTCATTGCCAGCTTCATGGGCATACTCCGTTTGGATTAGTTCGCCGTCGGGATCAAATGTCAGCACAGCGTTGTCACCAATATTGACAACGACTACATTACCGTCAGGGTCGATCGCAACACCATTTGGTACGTTAAGTGGTTCCCCGTCAATAAGTAATGACGGTTCACCGTCAGCTGTCACCTTGTAAAGGCGTCCTTCAGGACGTGTATTAGAAGCGTAAATCGTGCCGTCTTCGGCCACTCCGATTCCGTTCAGGAATGTGGAACCGGGTACAGGAAAGGCATCGCGGGGCTGTCCCGTTGACTGGTCGAATAAGCGCACTACGCCCCTATCCACGGTGTAGAGAACACCGTTACGAACGGCACTACCAATTGGGTCATGCAATTCGAGTCCATCACGATTCGCACCGATCCACCTTATCGTATGTGCGCTGCCATCTGGATTGATCAAGGAAACGTATCCGTCGTCGTCATCCTCCTCTACTCGATTACCGGCGTTCATCGCAATAATAAGATTTCTCTCTTGATCAAACGTACAGCTTTCCGAGAAGTGAAAACTCCCAAAGACCTTAACATTGTCTGTCATCGTGACAGCCTCGCCTGCCTCATTGATTGTGCTAAGAGGGTCAGCAGTCTGAATTGATTGTGCGAAAGCGGCCTGTTGCCAGCAAAAAATCACTCCAGCAATGACTGCATATCCAGAAAACTTGTTATATCCGTGCATGAGATCTACTCCTTGTCGGTTTATGCTATTTTTTCCGCGCCTACCAAGGAATTCGCAAGGGAAGAGCCAATATATGCTGAGGTCTAGTGTTAGACAGCTCCCCCGATTGATTGTTCATTCTTAGGACTACGACGAAGATATTGTAATAATATTACATTTATAGATGCGATTGTACAATTGCATCAAAACACATTTTTTCTGACGAATTACTTGTAAGTTGCCACCCATAAATAAATCAATAACACTGTTCAAGTAGGTTACTCATAAAACCCAATTGAATCACCCTCGGTAGTAACGCCTAAGCCATTTAGCAAACGATTTGAATAATTGAAATATGCAGCAACCTGATTAACCTCAAGAATTTCGCCATCCGTACAATCGTACTCACGAAGAAGATCGATATCTGAAACTTCCATTTTCGCTACGTCAGTTGTTAACTTCGCAGCATAATGGAGCAGCTCTAGTTGTTTTCCTTTAAATTGATCCTGCGGCGCACCAGCATTAAGGCTTTGCAAAATATCATCACATCGCTTTTCATTATTAAGCAATCGTCTAACATTCATAAAATGATGAGTCAGGCTATAAGCACAGTCGTTTTTAATACTGACATAGGATGCAACGACTTCTAGAAACCATAATGGCAACGTTATATTAGGATTATGGAGAACACTCCGATAAAGCGTTACGTGGCCATGCATTGTGTGTGGGCGTAATGAATGCACCTTCATGACATTATCGACTGTGCCATGTGGCGTCATCGCTTCGTCATATAACTCCCGTAAGACTCCAGTTGCTTCGTCTTCCGGAATCATTCTAATCCAGGCTGTCATTAAATATTCTCCAAGAAACAGGTTAAAACTGAAGAAAGTTTACTAGCAATTATGAATATTTTCGGAATATCCCAAACCCCATATAGGCAAGAACAATAGACAACAGTGGATTGATATAGTTAAAAAACGTCCATGGAGCATACTCCAATGGTGATATGCCCAGAACTCCTATAATAAATGCACCTGAAGTCGTCCAAGGAATCAACGAAGTACTGAGTGTCGCGCCTTCTTCCAGACACCGGGACAACATGTGTTTTTCTAAATTATCTTGTTCGTAGGAATCTTTAAATATCTGTCCGCCAAAGATAATAGAGAGATACGCTTCACCCATACTCATATTGGCAAAAATTCCAGCACCTATTGTAGTGGTCATTAGGCTTGCGGATCGCTTGATTCGCCTTAGCAGCCCACTCAATAATATTCTTACGAAACCGGCACGATCCAGAATGCCTCCAAGCGATAAGGCAAGTAGTGCCAGTGACATGGTCCACATCATGCTCACAATACCGCCACGATTAAGAATGATATCCAATCTTTCAAGACCAGTGTCACCAAAATACCCAGTGTGCAAACTGTTTAATACTTCCGTAACAGTTCGGTCCTGCATCGCAACTGCTAATACACATGCTGTAGCTACACTGGCTAGCATGCTAACTTCTGCTGGAACTCTTTTGATACTGAGAACGATGAGCACAATCAGTGGCAGTAAAGTTAATAGATTTATCGAGAACTGAAGATTGAGGTATTGCTTAAGCTCTAATAACTCCTGCAATGCGAGTGTTTGATCACTGTAACTCAACCCAACAAATGTAAACATGATCAAGCAAATGATATAGGTTGGCACTGTCGTATACATCATCGACTTTATATGAGAGTAGAGATCAGTATCCGCACTCATCGCGGCAAGATTTGTAGTATCTGAAACAGGAGACATCTTATCTCCAAAACTTGCACCTGATACAACCATTCCAGCAACAAGCGGCAATGGAATACCTAACGCTTCACCAAGCCCTACAAGGACAACACCAATCGTGCCAATCGTGCCCCATGCTGTACCAGTAGCAATAGACATCAAACTACACAACACCAAACCAGCCGGCAAAAAAATTGCAGGATGAAGTAAATCTACGCCATAGTAGACCAAACCACCGATAGTCCCGCCCTCAATCAGCGCAGCGATGAGTAAACCAATAAGAAAAAAAATAAAGAACGCACCAAGGCCTTTTTCAATCCCAGAAATCATCGCAGATTTGATTTCTTGAAAGCAGAAACCGAGAAGCATCGCTTGCCCCCCAATCCATATAAGTGCGACAAGCAGAAGACTATGCAGACTAATCCCTAGCCATAGTAGCCCAGTAATAACGATCACGATGACGCCACCGAAACTTACTAGAGAATGCTCAAATGTAGGCTCTTTAGGGCCGTTCATAAATTAAATCTCAGGAAACATGGCTGCATCGTAACTCAAATGCCGGTCAGCTACCGCAAAGCTCCTAGCATTGACAAGCCAGATTAAAGTCGCCTTGCTAGTTTATGCATGTGCACCATATGCAACTCAATATCGATAGATCAAGCGCGCATCATGTATTCTTAAACTTCAAGATCGAGCAAACAGACCACTACGTAACACATTGAGCATGGGATTTTAAAAGTCTGCTATTAACATTCAAGTCAATGAAAAGCAGTTTGTTGATATCAGAAAAGGGATGACGCGTTACCTAGAAACCAAAAATGAGAATAGGGGGAATAATATGCGAGCACGAGCAGCAGTAGCTTGGGAAGCAAATCGGCCTTTATCTATTGAAGAAGTTGATATTTCTGGACCACAGGACGGGGAGGTGCTTGTGAGATTGGTTGCAACAGGCGTTTGTCATACGGATGCCTATACGCTTTCGGGTGAAGATCCCGAGGGTGCTTTCCCCGTGATTTTAGGACATGAAGGCGGAGGTATAGTTGAAGAAGTCGGTACAGGGGTAACAAGCGTTAAAATAGGTGACCATGTTATTCCTCTCTATACACCTGAGTGTCGTGAGTGCACATTTTGTCTATCTGGAAAAACTAATCTTTGTCAGAAAATCCGAATAACCCAAGGCCAAGGTGTTATGCCTGACGGCACAAGCCGTTTTTCGGCTAGAGGTAAAGACATTCTGCATTTTATGGGCACATCAACATTCTCTGAATACACTGTCCTACCAGAAATCGCTGTCGCAAAAATTTCACATGCAGCTCCTCTTGAAAAAGTTTGTCTACTTGGATGTGGCATCACGACAGGTATAGGCGCAGTGCTAAATACAGCAAAGGTAGAGGCCGGCTCAACAGTTGCTATATTTGGTTTGGGAGGCGTTGGACTTAGCACAATACAAGGCGCTGTAATGGCTAAGGCAGAACGGATTCTAGCGATCGATACTAATCCGGATAAGGAAGAAATGGCACGTCAGCTTGGCGCCACAGACTTCATTAATCCAAAAAATTATGATCTTCCAATTCAGGAGGTAATTGTCGATATGACAAATGGTGGAGTCGATTATTCTTTCGAGGCTGTTGGTAACGTTGAGCTTATGCGGTCGGCTCTCGAGTGCTGCCATAAGGGCTGGGGGGAATCTACAATTATTGGTGTTGCTGGTGCAGGCCAAGAGATTTCGACAAGACCGTTTCAACTAGTGACGGGTCGCGTTTGGCGTGGCAGTGCTTTCGGGGGAGTAAAAGGCCGCAGTCAGCTGCCTGGAATGGTTGATCAGTATATGAATGGAGAGATTACTGTCGACGAGATGATTACCCATACGATGAGCCTTGAAGAAATCAACACAGCATTCGATCTTATGCATGAGGGTGCGAGTATTCGTTCAGTTATTAATTTCTAATAATGGCAGTTTAAGCTATCAAACATTAACTTACTGTACGATTCCAATATGAAATATTGAGATTGAACTATGACTGTTTATTATGGTGCCAACTAAATGAGTGTAGTTTCAGCAATCCGTGCTGGTGTAGAGAACCTTCTGTTTAACTGCATAGAAGCTAAACCTGGGGACTCTATTGCCATCATTTCCGAAGACGATGTTGATTATTATTCCCCGAGTCTTGCAAAAAATATTGCAACTCTCTTGCGTTCTTATTCCATTGATACGCGTATTATCAGTATGAGTTATGTGGAGGATGCAACGATTCTCCCACAAGATATATCTGATGCTCTGGACGATGTTGATCACATGTTATTTCTCGCCCGCATTGGCGATCAGGTGAGATTTTCGAAACTAGCTGGCCGTAGCAAAAAAATTATGTGCTATGCGCAGGATGAGCAAAGCTTCAGCATGGAATTCTGTAGTGCAGACCATCGTTTTTTTATGGCATTCAAGAGTATGGTCGACTTGGCGTTATGGGGTAAGCGAAAGATAATAATTACTTGTCCAGCCGGCACGAAACTAGAAGGGGTATCCCCACAGGATCTAGACTACAACGACATCGATGATGTGACGGTCAAAAGATTCCCCTTGAATGTGTTCCGGCCTATCCCTGCTTCAACATTTTCTGGCGTACTGGCATTATCAAAATGGCTGTGCCCAACAGGCTCGCGATTCTATCAACCTAACCACATACTTATAAATGGCATTGTATTAGCGAAAGTTAAGAATGGGCGTATTATCGATTTTGACGGACTTGAAAGTGAGGTACGCAAAGTACGCAAACACTATGATTACGTCTCTGAAAGATACGATGTTGATCGTGACATTATCCATTCCTGGCATGCAGGCATTCACCCACAAAATAGTTATTTTGGCCGTGCTGTCGACAATCTAGCTCGCTGGAGTGGCTCTGCATTCGGAAACCCAAGATATCTCCACTTTCATACTTGCGGTAACTATGCTCCGGGTGAGATTTGCATCTCAGCATTTGATCCAACTATTTCAGTAGACGGAGTAGATTTTTGGCGGAACGGTAAATTTCTCTTTGCTGAAACACCAGCGGCGCTAGACCTTATGGCGAAGTACCCAGGAATACGAGAACTTTTTGAAAAACCTGTCAGAGAATATGGACTGGGTAGTTCCTAGGAGAAAACAACTGCTTCTCCAAAAAGCGTACGAAGGTTTTTATGTCCCCAACATTCCTAGGTTAGGCGACTCTACCATTTAGTTTAAAAGCCATACTGAACAGTCAGATTAATGTTTCTTCCTGGCTCAGAAAGTCTATCTTTCAAATACGAAGTATGGTTCCTGATCTCCTCATCACCAATATTTCTAGCTATTAAAGAGAAGGTAAAACCTTCTAACTGAGTTGGAATCCAGCTCACTTCAACATCAAATTGGGTATAAGAATCCGTAGCTAGCTCATTAATAGCAATATCATTTTGTTTTCCAGCATGTCTAAGTCGACAGAGCCACATCATGTTTCCAGAAACGCCTTCGAGTGAATATTGATAAGTAGATGGAGGTATTCTTGGTATGTTTTTACCAGAATTAAGTTCGGCATGAATAT
>DJLG01000161.1:0-1651 GCA_002434915.1 Proteobacteria bacterium UBA6522 | reverse complement strand
AGAGAAACTAAATTCATGATTAATATCAAATATCCCTATTTGACCTGAGAAATACTCCAACTGAACTTCTATGCCGGTGATACTCGCATCCTGCTGTTTATAATTAATTATCGGAAGGCCATCCTTTTTTGCTCCAGAAAAATCACCATAGACGAAATTATTAAACTGGTTAAAATATACAGAAGAGTTAATAAGCCAATTATCTCCGTTATATCTAAAATACAATTCTGATGCGGTTGCAGTCTCCTTATCTAACAAAGCTCCAGTACTATTGAAACTACCTACCTCATAAACTTGCGGACCAACGTGAGGCCCATTGGCATAAAGCTCTGCTGATGAGGGACTTCTTTCATTTCTAGCTAGTGACAAACCAAACAAAGCATCGTCTATAGGCTTGTATCCACCGCCTATTGAAAAACTTGAAGCCGTATCACTATAGGAGGTTAAGTTCCCCTCAGGATCAAGAGATACTCTGTCTATTCGTGCCGCACTTTCCAGCAACATTTGGTTATTTTCATAATTCTGTACCGCAAATATAGCTGATTTGTAAGACTTAAAGCTTGGCAAATACTTTTCCGCTCCTTGAATAGAAAAGTCTTCGTCATAATGAGAAAAACCAAACAAACCTGATTGATCACTCAATAGTGAATGTGTTATCTCAGTTCTTAAATTGAAACTGTTATTATCAAATTCAGTACCAACCTTTTTATCTTCTAATTCTTTATGGCTATAGTCGGTAAAAGAGCTTGAGAAAAGAATATTTTGAAAGTTCCCACTAAGAACTTGATTGAGTTCAAAACCAAATCGGTCCCTTTTCATGTCTAGCTGAACAGTCTCTGCACCTCCCTCTTCATACTCACCTTCATCTTCTTCGTGATGCTCATGGGCGGGAACACCAAACAAAGATTTATTTGTATTAAAAAAGAATGTTGTTTTTAGTCTATCCCCAAGAAAGGTTGAATGAAGATTAATACCTTTTTCGTCTAATGCAGTACCTTTAGCTTTACCAGAAATACGCGCATGCTTTTCATGTCCTTCCTCTTCCTCGTCTTTTGCTTCTTCAGCTTCATGATAAGCATTACTTTCTTCAAAGCCTGGAATCTTGTAATCATCAGCGTCTCGGCTATGTCCAGAAAAACCAAAAAACCAATCGCCCGCTCGACGTAAAGTATGCCAATGAAAAGCATCTTCCTTGGCGACAGAACTATATCCATAAATCAGATCACCACCACTTTCGGATTCATCAGTAAGCAGCTTATGTTCAGAAAGCATGTTTACGACACCACTGGTGGCGTATGGACCAAAACGCAAAGTAGATGGTCCTTTAAGGATCTCCATCTTTGAAATTGCCAGAGCATTCTGAGCATGCGGGTGGTCGGGACCGGTAGACGCTACGTCACCAGCACCCAAATCATTTTCTAAGACCTGAACACGGTAATCACCTAGCCCTCTTATCACAGGGCGTCCCACTGCTCGACCAAAACCAGCTGATGAAATTCCAGGAATATTTTCTAATATCTGCCCCAGATTTCTATTAATGTTTCTATCTAACCCCTCATGTTCAACAATATCGGTTGAAGAAATAATGTCATCAGCAGCTCTTGCTCCCACAGAACTAACAATAACCTCTTCAATAACGTCATTTTGTGCA
>DJLG01000156.1 GCA_002434915.1 Proteobacteria bacterium UBA6522 | reverse complement strand
ACATGGGTAGCAGGTAACCATCTATTCAAAGAACGCGAATTTACGTGTATGGACATCGAATCCATACTTATAGAGTCTAATAAGTGGGCTAAAAAGGTACTGTCTTTGTGAACAATACATTCTCAAATAAAAACAATGTTAATGATTCTGCTGAGATTGATAAGTTCAACTCATTGTCCCAGCAATGGTGGAACCCAAAGGGACCACTAAAAACACTGCATGATATTAATCCGCTACGCATTAACTATATTGCAGAGCAGGTGCCTCTTAGTGGACTTAAAGTTCTAGATATCGGTTGTGGAGGTGGTCTCTTAAGTGAAGGAATGGCCAAAAAAAATGCAGCTGTAGTTGGAATAGATCTAGCCAAATCAAGCATAGATATTGCAATAAAACATGCAAGAGAAGCGGACTTAAATATAGAGTATGAATGTGTGGATTCTCAGGTCTTTTGTCATCAGAACAAGAATATTTTTGATGTTGTTACCTGTCTTGAGCTTCTTGAGCATGTAAAAAACCCATTCAGCATCATAGAAGCCTGTGCTCAAGCAGTTAAACCAGGTGGGGCTGTGTTTTTTTCAACTATAAACAGGAACTTTAAAAGCTTCCTTATGGCGATACTTGGAGCAGAACATGTCTTAAAAATGATTCCTAAAGGTACTCATGAGTATGCGAAATTTATTCGCCCATCAGAACTTACCAACTGGTGTCGTAGCGTAGACCTCCAACCTATTGACCTAACTGGACTTCATTTCAACCCTTTAACGCAATCATACTGGCTTGGTAGTAACGTACATGTTAATTACCTTGCGCATACCGAATTACAAGGAACGCCATGAGCATTAAAGGTGTCCTTTTTGATTTAGATGGAACACTCATAGATACGGCACCAGACCTAGTCCGGGTTTTAAATCGTCTTCTTAAAGCTTATAACCTGCCTCCATATCCATACGCTATTGCTAGAAATGAAGTTTCAAATGGTGCCCTCGGGTTGATACGTCTTGGATTTCAAAATCAAACCTCTGAGACAGAAACAGAAAACCTACGCCAAGAGTTTCTAGAACTATACATAGAAAACCCATGCGAGAAATCAAAACTATTTAACGGATTAGATCAGATTCTAACCAACCTCAATGACCAGGGGCTTAATTGGGGTATTGTAACGAACAAGCCCCATGCTATGACCAAACCCTTACTTAAGAAGCTAGGCCTTCTTTCCAGAGCGGGTTGTGTCGTGAGCGGAGACCGACTTCCTCAGCGAAAACCGCATCCAGCACCAGTATTATTAGGAGCGGAAGAACTAGGCACACCAAGCGCAAATTGTGTATATGTTGGAGATGCGCCACGAGATATTGAAGCAGGACGAGCTGCTGGAATGCCTACAATCGCAACTTCTTATGGATACATAAGAAGTTCTGATAATCCAGAGACTTGGGGGGCCTCTATAGTAATAAAAAAGCCTACCGAACTAATCAATGCTTTAAAAAGCTTAAATGCAAATTATACTTTCAATGAATAACTTAAGAACTTACAAACCTCCAATTAATCTTTTAGCAGGCCGCGTTATTCTGGTTACAGGTGCAACCAAAGGCATTGGCCGATCAATCTCCAACTCTTTAATACGTCATGGCGCTACCGTAGTAATACATGGTCGTAATACCGATGCATTAAATGCATTCTCTGATGAATATAAAGACCTAGATTTAAAACCTGATGTAGTAACTCTAGATCTTGAGAATACAAACGAAAAGGATTATCAAAAACTATCTGAACGTTTACTTTCAGAATATGGAAGACTTGATGGACTATTGCATAACGCAAGTATTTTAGGCTCACGTAAGCCGATAGAAAACTATTCAAGTGATGAGTGGCACAAAGTAATACAGGTAAATTTAAACTCAGCATTCATGCTTACACAATCTCTATTACCACTTCTTCACAACTCTTCAGATGCATCTATGGTTTTTACTACTAGTGGCGTAGGTAATCGAGGCAGGGCTAATTGGGGTGCTTATTGTGTATCAAAGTTTGGTATAGAGGGGCTTGCACAAACACTAGCAGACGAGCTTAAAGATACTAATATTAGAGTTAATTATCTTGATCCTGGTGCAACCCGGACAGATATGCGTCATGCAGCCTACCCTGATGAAGACCCTGAAAGTCTACCCACACCAGAAAGTCTTTTAGGTAGCTACCTTTACCTTCTTGGCCCTAAAAGCAAAGGCATGAATAGCATAAGAATAATAGCCTAAGAAAAATCACCTATCGCTAAGTCAACAGCAGTATAGAGAGACATGATTTCCTCTTTTGACAAGACACGAAACTTACCGCGTCTTAAATCTCCCATATCAATTGGGCCATAGGAGATACGTAGCAGCCTACTTACCGTTATATCAACAGCCTCAAATAAACGTCTTACCTCACGATTTTTTCCTTCATGTAGTGTGACGTTATACCAAGTATTTGCGCCTGTTCCTCCGCTTAGTTTGATAACGGAAAACCGTGCTATTCCTTCGCCGATATTCACTCCCTCCTTCAAGCTAGCTACCTGTCTCCGAGATAACCGACCTAAAATACGTACCGCATAAGATCTAGCTATTTCATAGCTAGGATGCATTAGCCTATGCGCAAGCTCACCATCAGTAGTTAAAATTATTAAGCCTGAAGTATTAATATCTAAACGGCCGACGCTTATCCAACGACCATGGCGCGGGGCATTAAATCGATCATATATAGTTGTTCTACCCTCAGGGTCTTTACGAGTAGTAATCTCACCAATTGGTTTGTGATATGCCAAACACTCAACCACTGGTTTAAGCTTTTTTGGAGCTCTAATTAAACGTCCATCAAAAAAAATAGACTCATCACCATTTAGCTTATCGCCTAATTGAGCAGGCTTATTACCAATAAGCAAGCGACCTTGTCGAATCCATTTTTCTATCTCTCTACGAGACCCCAAACCTCTGTTTGCTAATACCTTCTGGATCCGCTCATTCGTATTTTTTGACTGAGTTTTAATAGCGGCTCAAATCTTAAGAGGGACTGTTAGTATTTTTCAGACCAACTGACACATCTTCCCCAATCTTTTCATTATCCTCAATGGATGAGTGCGCACTAAATTTAGGTTCTATAACTTCTGACTGCTGCTGACCTGGTTCAGGCAAATCTAACTCTATGTTCAAGCCCTTAAAGTCCTTAATGTCAGATAATGGCGGGAGGTCCTCAAGTCGTTTCAAACTAAAGTAATCTAAAAACTCTTTAGTAGTCCCTAATAAAGCCGGCTTCCCGGGCACATCACGATGCCCAATAATACGGACCCAGCCACGTTCTAATAGAGTTCGAACAATATTAGTGCTTACCGTTACACCACGAACTTGTTCTATTTCACCACGAGTAATTGGTTGTCTATAAGCTATCAATGCTAGCGTTTCAAGTAGAGCACGTGAATAGCGTGGTGGGCGTTCTTCCCATAATGGAATCAACGAATTACTCATTGAGCTTCGAATCTGAATCCGATAGCCCGAGCCTACTTCTAATAACTGAATTCCCCTATCCTCATAATCGGAGGCTAATGACTTCAATAGGTCTTTAAGAGTCTTTCTATCAGGTCCAGAACAACTATCAAACAAGCTTGATAGAACCTCTAAAGTTAATGGCTTACCTGCGCCCAAAAGGGCAGCCTCTAAAATATTCTTAATATGTTTATGATCCACAGCTCTCACTTATTCAAAAAAGCATTATATTTAATGTCTTAACTGGTTTCTTCAGTGGTCTCTGATTCTGCAATACGTACATGTATTCTCCCGTAAGGTTCATTCTGAATAACATCTATTAAAGTCTCCTTTAACAGCTCAAGAATAGCCAAGAATGTCACTGTCACTCCAGTACGACCTTCTTTTGGGTCAAAAAGCGCAGAAAAATCCTTGAAACCACTTCCCTCCAAACCAACTAGGACTTGGGACATCCTTTCCCTAACTGAAAGAGGTTCACGCTGAACATGGTGCTTAGCAAACATATCTGAACGCTCCACTGCTTCCTTAAAAGCAAGGAGCAGTTCTTTTAAAGCAATATCAGGCAGCTTGGTAATGACACGTTTTTCTATTACCTCTGCACTTGCTTGGGAAATATCGCGTTCTAATCGCTCTAATTCATTGATACTCTGTGCAGCTTCCTTAAAACGTTCATATTCTTGCAATTTACGAACTAAATCTGATCGAGGGTCTTCTTCATCGTCATTTTCAGTTGGTGGTGAGGGCAATAACAATCTCGACTTGATCTCAGCTAAAGTAGCCGCCATAACCAAGTACTCACCTGCAAGCTCAAACTGCATATCTCGCATAAGCTCGATGTAATTTGTATATTGCTTTGTAACCTCAGCTATTGGGATATCAAGAATGTCTATATTTTGTCTGCGAATAAGGTATAGCAATAAATCTAGAGGACCCTCAAATGCCTCTAAAAATACTTTTAGGGCATGTGGGGGTATATAAAGATCCCTAGGGAGCTCTGTAACAGCTTCACCTTCAACCACTGCAAATGGCATTTCAGTTTGAGACGGATGACCTGCTCGATCTTTATCAATGACAGTCGTTGAGACAAGTCTGAGGTCTGGCTTTTCTGGAAGGATTGATTCGGACATCTAAGCAAGTCCAGCTACGGTACGTTGAAAAAAACGAAGTAAGGGAAACAAAATTGGCTCTAGTATTGGGAATAAATTATCTGTCACTAACAATCCAATTACGATAAGAAAACCAAATGGTTCTAATTTATGCATAGCAGCAGCCATATTAGTTGGTAATAAACCAGTAAGAACTCGACCACCATCAAGTGGCGGTATGGGCAACATATTGAATACAGCTAAAAGCACGTTAATTATAATCCCAGTCATGCAGACACGTGCTGCAAAAATTCCAATGCTACCATCGCCTAAGAGCGGTAATATCAACGATAACGATAAAGCCCATGCCATCGCCATCATTAAATTAGCTCCTGGCCCAGCCGCGGCTACAAGAATCATATCTCTTCTAGGATTTCGTAGCTTATGAAATGCAACTGGGACTGGTTTTGCCCAACCAAAAGCCCATGCACCTTGGCTAATCAGAAGCATACCTAACGGAACTATTAGGGTACCTAGTGGGTCAACATGCCTTATAGGGTTGAGGGTTAAACGCCCAGCACGCTGGGCTGTTGAGTCGCCTAACTGAAGCGCCACCCAACCATGGGCTACTTCATGAACAGTTATAGCAAAAATGACAGGAATCGCTGCTACGGCAATGGTAGTCACGATATCCAGGATATCCAAACCTAGCATTACCATAGTATACGCACTTAGATCTAATCAGTGATTCTTTTTGTTGCAACTACATAAATATATTCTTAATTAATTACAGTTCAAGACCAACCTGCCATAATGCTTTATAGTAATTTCCACTTACCTTTGAGATTAATATAAATAGTTAAAACTAGAGGCTATATAAAGACATGCGGATACTTGTTGATTTTCTACCTATTATTATTTTTTTTATAACATATAAATATGCAGGCATGTATGCGGCAACGGGTGCAATAATAATTGCAATGGCAATTCAAATAATCTTTCAATGGCTTAGAGATAAGAAAGTTAATAAAATGCTATTAATATCTGCAATTTTAGTGTCTATATTTGGCGGTATTACATTGCTTTTTAGAGATCCGATTTTTATCCAATGGAAGCCCACTGTTGTTAACTGGCTTTTCGCTTTAGTATTTTTGGGTAGTCGCTATATAGGCAAAACAACGTTAGCTGAAAAAATGATGGGTCAAGCTATCGAGCTCGAAACCAAAATATGGCATCAACTAAATCTAATGTGGGTTGGAAACTTTGTTTTTTTGGGTTGTGCAAACCTCTATGTCGTATACAACTATAATGAAGCTGCCTGGGTAAACTTTAAGCTCTTTGGCATGTTAGGGCTTACGCTACTAATGGTGCTAATACAGGTACTCTGGATAACCATACATACCGCAGAAAAAAAGCAGAAACCTCAAAATGAGACTGAACATATTTAAACTAAATCTACATTTCAAAAGATCACACCTTTCAAATGAAAAGAATCAATAGAATTGAAAAAAGACTTAAATCCCATTTTGATCCCGAATATTTAGAAGTTATTGACGAAAGTCATCTTCATAAGGGACATATTGGCGCACGAGATGGCAAGGGCCATTATCGTTTAAATATGGTTTCTTCGTGTTTCTTAGAGATATCCCCAATCGAAAGACATCGGATGATTTTTACTGCATTAGAGGACATGATGGAGACAGACATTCATGCACTTTCTATTAATGCCTCTGCATTTACAAAACAAAATACTTAGAGAAAAAGGACTAAAGATGAATATGGGTTTGAATAATCTATTTTTACTGGGATTAGTTTTATCATTACTAGGATGTTCGCAAGAACAAGAGATTGATATTTCTCCTAATATTTTTGGAGAAAGCGTAGTTGCGACTATTGATAATCAACCGATCTACCTATCAGTATTTAATCGATACTCTATGGGTAGACTTCAAAAACCCGTTGAAGACCTAAGTGATACTGAAAGAGACGCTTTAATAGATGAACTTATTGGCTTCTATTTAATGGCAAATGTTGCTGAAATCGACGGCGTCACACAAGAACAAGATGTAGCAATTGATATGGAATTGCAAAGGTTGCAAATGTTAAGTCGCCAAATGGCGACTCGTCACCTTGACCAAAATCCCCCTACTGAGACCGAACTACAATTAATTTACCAACAAAATATTGAGCAATTATCTGGCAGACAGTATAAAGCTCGACATATCTTGCTAGAAACAGAGGATGATGCCATAGAGGTAATTACAGAACTACAGGCGGGTGGGGATTTCCAAGAACTTGCTATAGAAAAATCAACTGGCCCCTCAGGTCCCAGTGGTGGAGATCTAGGTTGGTTTACAGCGACAACAATGGTGCCCCCATTTGCAAACGCAGTCACCACTATGGAAACCGGTACTTTTTCTGCAACTCCAGTACAGACGCGTTTCGGATGGCATGTCATCTTATTAGAAGACATAAATGAACAACAGGCGCCAGGACTGGAAGCTGTCCGTGCGGATATGACAAACATGGTTGAACAACAAAAGTTGCAGGAGTTTCTTGATTTGCTTAGAGATGCTGCTGTTATTTCTATATCAGATACTAACTAAACTGATACATGATTATTAACCAATAGAGTTTTACAGCGAAAAATCATAGTAAGGAAAGGTTTATAGGAGGCTTTATATATATCAAGTGCTATTCTAGTTATTCAATTCCTATTTAATAACTTTAACCAGGCAGATTCATCATAAATTTTAATGCCTAGGCTACGAGCCTTATCTACTTTTGATCCTGGCGCATCTCCAGCAATAACCAAATTTGTTGATTTTGAAA
>DJLG01000087.1:2782-5984 GCA_002434915.1 Proteobacteria bacterium UBA6522 | reverse complement strand
AGCTCCGGTATCAAAATTTCCATTAGAGTGTTACTCAATCAATTCTATAGTGTCACGGGGTTTGGTTTTTCAGAATCAATACCAAACTTATCTATGGCTTGAAGAACAACCTTTTTCTCCAATTCACCATCGTCCACAAGGGCTTTCAATGCAGAGAGAACAATAGAGTGTCTGTCTACCTCAAAAAAGCTTCTCAGCGCCTCGCGGCTATCACTTCGTCCAAAACCATCAGTTCCAAGCACAACATAACGCCCTGGAACCCATTGGCGAATCTGATCTGGTACGGTTTTCATGTAATCAGTAGCCGCTATAAATGGCCCTGATGTTTCAGATAGGCACTCTGAAACGTAGCTTTTTCTTGGCTTTTTACTAGGATGTCTCTCGTTCCAACGTTCTACATCCAATGCATCTCTTCGTAATTCGCTAAAACTAGTAACGCTCCAAACATTGGCTAACACATTAAATTCATTATCAAGAATCTCAGCAGCAGCCAGCACCTCTCTTAAGATCGTGCCTGAACCTAATAATTGAACAAAAACACCCTTCTGGTTACTAGTTTGCAATGGATAAGCGCCCTTCAGTATTCCAGCTTCAACACCATCAGGTATTGCAGGGTGCACATAGTTCTCATTCATGCAGGTAATGTAATAAAAAATATTTTCCTGCTCTTCATGCATTCTTCTTAATCCATCTTGCACAATTACCGCAAGCTCATATGCAAAACATGGATCATATGCACGACAGTTGGGTATTGTTGTAGCAATCAATTGGCTATGACCATCCTGATGCTGCAAACCTTCCCCAGCCAAAGTAGTACGCCCTGCCGTCCCACCTATAACAAAACCACGAGCCTGAAGGTCTCCTCCTGCCCAGGCAAAATCACCAATCCTCTGAAATCCAAACATTGAGTAAAAAATATAGAACGGAATCATCTGAACATCATGATTAGTGTATGCAGTACCGGCAGCTAACCAAGAACAATATGCTCCCGCCTCATTTATACCCTCTTGCAGTATTTGTCCGTTTTGGTCCTCTTTGTAGTACATCAATTGGTCGGCATCCTGTGGGGTATAGAGCTGGCCGACTGATGAGTAGATTCCGATTTGCCGAAACATCCCTTCCATACCAAAGGTACGCGCTTCATCTGGCACAATAGGAACAATATGTGAACCCATGTTTTTATCTCTAACTAATGCGGTTAGCATTCTCACTAGGGCCATAGTAGTGGAGATTTCTCTTTCACCAGACCCCTTTAACTGAGCAGAAAATATCTCTAACTTTGGTGCTTTAACCTTCTTTGCACTATTTCTTCTAGCTGGAAGAGATCCACCCAAGGCCTTTCTTTTACTCTTGAGATACTGCATCTCCTCACTATTTTCAGACGGTTTGCAATATGGCAATTCGGCTATTTTGCTATCTGTAATAGGTATATCAAAACGATCACGAAAGGCTTTAAGATCATCTATATCTAACTTCTTTTTCTGGTGCGTAATATTCTGACCTTCGCCAGCAGCCCCCATGCCAAAACCCTTTACGGTCTTTGCCAAAATTACTGTTGGACGTCCAACATGGTTAACAGCCTGATCGTAAGCGGCATGTACCTTGATAGAATCATGTCCTCCGCGGTTAAGTCGCCAAATTTCCTCGTCTGACATATTGGCAACCATAGCCTTTAATTCGGCTTCCTTACCGAAAAAGTGTTCACGAGTATAGGCCCCGCCATTTGCTTTATAGTTTTGATACTCACCGTCTACGGTTTTCTCCATGACTTGCTTCAACAAGCCACTATGATCCTGATTAATCAATTTATCCCAACGAGAACCCCAGACAACTTTGAGTACGTTCCAACCAGCACCACCGAACGCTGCCTCAAGTTCCTGAATGATCTTTCCATTCCCTCGTACGGGACCATCAAGTCGTTGCAAATTACAGTTGATAACAAAAATTAAGTCATCGAGCTTTTCACGAACAGGCAAATTAATTGCGCCCATCGCTTCGGCTTCATCCGTTTCCCCATCACCTAAAAAACACCATACCTTTCTACGCTGTGAAGGTAGAATTCCACGATGCTGCATGTAACGCAGGAAGCGTGCTTGATATATAGCCATCATAGGCCCAAGACCCATTGAGACGGTTGGAAATTGCCAAAAATCAGGCATTAGCCATGGATGAGGATAAGAAGAAAGACCAGACCCTCCAACCTCCTGTCGGAAGTGGTCGAGTTGTGTTTCTGTCAGCCGACCTTCCAAAAAAGCTCGCGCATAAATTCCTGGGGAAGAATGGCCTTGAAAAAAAACAAGGTCACCACCGTTTTCTTTGCTAGGAGCTTGCCAAAAATGGTTGAACCCAACCTCATAAAGCGTAGCTGATGAAGCGTAACTTGCAATATGCCCACCATACTCAGAACTTTTTTTATTAGCATGTACAACCATAGCCATGGCATTCCAACGTATATAGGCTTCTATTCTCTTTTCTATATCGCGATCACCCGGATACGATTTTTGATTTCTAATAGATATCGTATTTAGATAGGGTGTGTTTGGACTATAAGGAAGAGATGCCCCTGAGTGCCGTGCACGTTCAATCATTCTCTCAAGAAGATAATGGGTTCTATCTGCACCATGAACTCTCAAAACTGAGTCAATTGACTCTAACCAATCCTGAGTTTCCTCAGGATCAGCATCATCGCGCCTAGGTGTATTGAGTGATAATGGTCGCGCACTAGCCATTGGCTTTGTATCTCCCATAGAAAAACAGATTCAGTAAGAGCATGTGAATTAATCGAGCTCTCCTGATAGGATATCTAGCCTCGGTCCCCGCTGCTTCTCGAGCCCGCCGGCCAAGCGTAATATGATCGGGGTTTGCTAACAGCGGGTCAAGGCAAGCTAATGATAACTCTACCTGATTTTAGGCCATTGAAGGTCTCACAACTACCAGAACAGGCCACTCGGAACACATTCGATGCGCTCGATCATGTATTGATAGTTTTTCCAAAAAACCCACCTGATACCTTATTTCGGCGCCTTCCCCAAGGCCAGCAATTGAAGAGGTTGCTAAGAAAATCCCAGCAAGCCAAAAAAGAGTTGGTTACCACTAGGCTGAATAACTCCAAGACAACAGGACTAACCCTATCTTCATATAAAAAGGCAAATGCTTACAATCGATTGTGCTGGGCCCGCAAACTCATCTCTAACTGTAATCA
>DJLG01000087.1:0-2389 GCA_002434915.1 Proteobacteria bacterium UBA6522 | reverse complement strand
AGATTTATTAGCGGCGGCAGAAGCTGCCACTTTTAGATTACCAACTTTCAAATCAACCGAACATAATAGGAAAAATTTAAAGCGCTTACGCATTCTTTCATCAAAGCCTCGAGTCGCTATCGACTCAGTTCGTGCTCAATCTCTTGGAAATAATATTGCTCGTTGGTTCACAGCTCTTCCACCCAACATACTAGATGTAAAAACTTATTTTGATCTTATTAATCAACTTTGCAAACAGTATGAAATCAAAACAACCATACTGAATGAGTCCGCATTAAAAAAACTTGGTGCTAATGCATTCCTAGCTGTCTCCCAAGGTAACTCCAAACGAGACGCGGGAATAATTCAGTTACGTTACCGTCCAAGCGGCGTCAAGCATGCAGATCTAATGCTTGTAGGAAAAGGTATTCTATTCGATACAGGCGGAACAAATTTAAAACCTTTCAAAAGCATGCTAGATATGCACATGGATATGGAAGGAAGTGCTGTGGCACTAGGCACACTTATAGCCCTAGCTTCATTAAAGGTCCCCTATGGCGTTGATGCATGGTTGCCAGTAACTGAGAATCGTCTATCAGCGACCGCATATAAGTCTCAGGACATAATAAAGGCTGCTAATGGCACTACGATACAAGTAATCCATACAGATGCAGAAGGACGTATGGTTCTTGCAGATGCTCTAACTTTAGCGGCGCGAGAAACTCCTAAAATACTAATTGACTATGCCACCCTAACGGGAACCTGCGTGAGTGCTCTAACTGAACGCTACTCAGGTGTTTTTACTAATCGTATTGAAGCAAACGAAATTCTTTATAAAGCTGGTGCTGAATCTGGAGAACGAGTCTGGCCATTTCCGATGGATGAAGACTATGACGAGCTTTTAAAAAGCCAGGTTGCTGATATAAAACAGTGCTCTGAAGCAGGATATGGAGATCATATTCTTGCCGCCCGCTTTCTTTCAAAGTTTGTTCCAGAGGATATACCTTGGATACATATGGACCTTAGTGCTGGGCAGCACAAAGGTGGACTTGCTCATATTCCATCAGAAATTACGGGTTTTGGAGTTAAACTGACACTGCAACTATTCGCTGATAAAAGTCCCTTACAACTTTCGGAAGAACTCACGTGAATCAATCAAGTGATCCACAACAAGAGGACAATGAAAATACATCTGGAATAGATCTACGGTTTCGACGTTTTCTGCCTGTGGTTATCGACGTGGAAACAGGAGGATTTATTGCTGAAACCGATGCTCTTCTAGAGATAGCAGCTGTGTTTATCGAATTAGATAAAGACGGTCATTTAAAACCAGGAAAATCAATACGATATCATGTGAAACCTTTTCCAGAATCTCGGTTAGACCCTGCATCATTAGAAGTAACAGGAATAGACCCTTATCACCCATTACGCCCTGGGGTAGATGAGAAAGATGCCTTACGAGAAATTTTTAAAGAAGTTCGCAAAGAGGTCAAAGCTCAGAAATGTAACCGAGCTATTCTAGTAGGCCATAACTCTTTCTTTGATTTGCAATTTTTAAATGCTGCTGTCGAACGCACAAAAATAAAACGCAATCCATTTCACCCTTTTTCAAGCTTCGACACAGTAACCCTTGGAGGACTCGCTCTAGGCCAAACTGTCTTAGCAAGAGCAGTTGCAGCAGCAGGATTTGACTGGGATGACAGTCAAGCTCACTCTGCTTTATACGATGCAGAGATGACAGCTCTCCTATTTTGTGAGGTTATTAACAGATTCAAGCCTATCTATGAAGAACTTGTTACTTAAGTATCAGCATCCTTTTTTTGTGGCACAACAGCCGAATCAATCAGTTTTTTGAGTTCACCGGATTGGTAAAGCTCGAGAGCAATATCACATCCTCCAATTAGCTCACCATTGATATAAAGTTGAGGAAACGTTGGCCAATTCGAGTAAGTTTTTAGACCTTCACGCACTTCTGGATCTTCAAAAATATTTATAGACGAAAACTGCGCATCAATAGCACGCAATGCGCCCACAGTTTGCGCCGAAAACCCACATTGCGGGAAATCCGGTGTTCCTTTCATATAAAGCAACACTGGATGGCTTTCTAACTGACCCTTAATCCGTTCGTTTACATCCATTCCCTACTAACCTCCATAAATATTTAGCACATATGGTCAAATATCAAGCCACTTTTAAAGCAGCAATCATTGAATAATGTGGTTCTGTAACCTATTCTTCAAGAGCTATTAAACCAAATAAATTTGACTTAGTCGCCTTTGCGACAATATCAAAAAATATCCACAAGGAGGGGAAACTCTATGAATCCACTGAATAGCGTCAATGGCACGATAATAGCTGGTATAGCACTTGCAGTATTGATAGCTGCATTATCAATGGGAGTCGCATTAAA
>DJLG01000155.1 GCA_002434915.1 Proteobacteria bacterium UBA6522 | reverse complement strand
AAAGCTACCAAGAAAAAGGCAGCTAAGAGAAAAGCTGGTAGGAAGAAGCGCTAATTTCTTTAGTGCCTTATGTGAGCTTTTTGGCTCTAAAATAGAAAGTGCCCGCTATATGCGGGCACTTTTTTAAGGAAAAAAGTGGGTCAAGACACAAAAAAACAACGGGCAGCCGAAGCTGCAATCAATCAGCTTCAAGACGGCATAATTCTTGGCGTAGGAACTGGCAGTACCGTTAATTTTTTCATTGATGCGCTTGTAAAGCATGCGCAGAGCCTTGATGCAGTTGTGTCAAGCTCTGAAGCATCAACCGCTAGGCTTAATAAACTCGGGATCTCTGTATCTAGTTTGGCTGATACAGGGGATATTGATTTATACATTGACGGTGCTGATGAAGCCACACAAAACCTACATTTAATTAAAGGTGGTGGTGGAGCTTTAACCCGCGAAAAAATTCTTGCTGGTTCTGCTAAACGCTTCATTTGTATCGTAGATGATTCAAAAACTGTGGGTGTTCTCGGCAAGTTTCCACTACCTATTGAAGTAATACCAATGGCAAGATCTTATGTTGCTCGGCAATTATTTAAATTCGGTGGACAACCAATTTGGCGTGAAAATTTTATTACAGATAATGGTAATGAGATTTTAGACGTGCATGATTTAAAAATACTCAACCCACCAGAATTAGAACAAAAACTAAATCAAATTCCTGGTGTAGTTACAGTTGGCTTATTCGCAGTTCGTCCAGCCGATATGCTCCTCATAGCACGTGAGGATGATATTCAGGTGATTGAATAGCACTTTTCAGATAAATATAAAAAATAATGGCTGGGGGAGAGGGATTCGAACCCCCGCTGGCGGAGTCAGAGTCCGCAGTACTGCCACTATACGACCCCCCACTAATTATTTTTCTATAACATTCAACAAGTTGCTGATTTTTAAATGCCTCAGTAGCTGAAGCGCACCCACATCTCCGTCATGAATAGCGTCGCAAGACCGCGTGGATGTCCGAGCAGGTCAGCCTGTCCTTTTAGGCTGTCAGCGACGCCGGTCATCTAGTTCCTCGAGAAAATTTCTGCAGCAGCAAGGCGGTCAAACAACAATCATTTCGGGCTCGAGTGGGATGCCCGTAATCTCTTCGGGACCCTCAGCCGTAATCAGAACGGTGCGTCCCATCATTAGGCCCGTGTCCTTGTTCCAGTCTGGATCGTAGATATCCGACGCGGTCGCGAACACCATGTTAGGCTGAAACTCGATCGTTGGCATACGTGCGTAGGCATGCTTTTGCCACGAGCCAGCTGTGCCGCCGTACATGCAGCTCGGAAATTCAGGTGATGCCAAGCCGTGGCCGTGGAAACCGCATTCAACTGAGCCGAAGCCGGCGTCGATGATGGGTTTGCGAAACGCGTGAACGGCGTCTTCGATGAGATTACCGGGCTTCATGGCCGCGATACCGCTCTTTTGAGTTTCGACGCAGACTTCATGAATGCGTTGGTACTCGGGTTTGGGCTCACCGAGACAGACGGAAACTTCCGCACCCGTGAGGTAACCCTTGTAGCAGGCATGGTATTCGCAAACGACAATGTCGCCCGCCTCGAGCACACGATGACTTGCCGGAGGCCGTTTGCCGTGGGGTGGCGGTACGGCTCCGGAGCTGATCCAGATCATGTCCTCTTCGCCACCGCCGTGCAGGTTGGCATGCAGCATGTCGGCATACACCTCGGTTTCACGCACGCCGGGGCGCGCCGATGCGATCAATGCATCTGCCATCGCTTTGGCCAATTCGGCGGATTTGCGTATGCACGCAACCTCCTCAGGTCCCTTGATGATGCGCGTTTGCTCGATGAGCCAACCGGCTTCGACGAATCGTGCGCTGTCGAGCGCCGATGCAATGTGCGAGAACTGTTGGAAGGGAACGGCCTCAGGGATAACGCGTGGGCGCGTTTCGCCGAATCCGACGATACCGATTGCGGCGTTGGCGAATCCGCGGTCTCGGAGTGTCTCGACGATGTTGTTTGTCGTCGACTGACCGGATCGAACATCTTCGACCCAGCCGCCGGCAAGGGCGCCCCACTTCGTCACGTCATGTGGGAAGCCAGACCAGATCACCGGATCGCCATCTAGTGGGAAGAGCACACAGCCCGGCGCAACGCGACCTGTTAAATAGCGGTTGTTAGCGAGAGCGGATTCCCACTTTGATTCATTTCCCCAAACCAGCAGACAGTCAAGTCCGGCCAGATCCATACGCCAGCGCACTTCGCGCCAGCGGCGGTCGCGCTCCGTTGCCGTTACGTCTGGCCACTCTCGGTCTGCCAGTTCCCCGGCCGTGTTGGCCTGTTCTGTTGCCATACTTCCAGCTCTCCCATTCTTATATTGAGTTTTTTACAAATTATTAAACAGAGATTATATTTAATAAGTAATCGATTTAATTACAATTATTTGTTTTTAATAATTTATTGAACAGCGTTGTCAGAGTCCGCAGTCCTACCACTAGACGATCCCCCAGTCGTGGGGCCGCATACTAGCGCTTCGAAAACTGTACTGCTTTACGAGCCTTGCGCAACCCAGGTTTTTTTCGTTCTACTTCTCGAGCATCCCGAGTCACAAATCCCGCCTTACGCAAAGAGGGTCTAAGCGATTCATCATACTGCATAAGCGCGCGAGTTATTCCATGACGAATAGCGCCAGCTTGACCTGTCGTGCCCCCACCTCGCACAGAAACACTTATATCGAATCGATCTGTAAGCTGTGCGGTTTCCAAAGGCTGACGAACAATCATTCGAGCGGTTTCCCTGCCGAAAAAAACATCCAATGGTCGGCCATTGACTACAATCTCACCAGCACCAGATTTTAGATAAACTCTAGCTGCGGAAGTCTTTCTTCGACCAGTGCCATAATATGTCTGTTCAGCCAATTTCTATAACTCCAATGGCAAAGGCTGTTGTGCCTGATGAGGATGATTCTCACCTTGTACAACCTTTAATTTTTTAAACATTTGCCTGCCGAGGGGGTTCCTTGGAAGCATACCCTTTACCGCAAGTTCAAGCACTCTCTCAGGCGCCCTCTTAAGTAGATTTTCCAAAGATTCAGACTTAAGGTTACCGACATAACCTGTATGGCGATAATATATTTTATCCTTTAGCTTATTTCCTGTGACCCTGATCTTTTCTGCATTAATAATCACGATGTAATCCCCAGTATCTACATGGGGCGTGTATTCAGGCTTATGCTTTCCCCTTAATCTACGAGCAACCTCAGTTGCAAGACGCCCCAGAGTTCGTCCCTGAGCATCAACTACATACCAGTCGCGCTGAACCTCATTAGGTTTTGCTGAAAACGTTCTCATATTACGCCTAAATGGAAAATATGGGCCAATTAAAGAGGCGGAATATTACGCGTCTATTCAAAAGCTTGCAACAAAGTAGGGTCTTTACCTCCTTACAAAATTCAGTATTCTTATAACGCTTTGAGTTTGTTTGCAGCCAAACACCCTTCAACTTTATCTTACCGGTTATAATTGGGACATGCTTACTAAGAAAAATGGAATTGATACGCTCTTGATAGCAGTAGATGAGGCCCTTCGCACTCTGAGCTCTACGCCGCACGCTCATCGCGACTCCCCCGCTAAAAATGTTGTCACTAGCCAACTCAGCACGGAAGAAAGGGAAAATAGTATTAGGCTAATGCGAGTCAATCACTCGGGCGAAATTTCTGCCCAAGCCCTATATAGAGGACAAGCGATATTTGCACGTTCATCTGCTACTCATAAACACCTCCTTCAAGCTGCATCCGAAGAAGAAGATCACCTTGCCTGGTGTTCGGAACGTTTAACCCAACTAGGTGGGCGCCCCAGCCTTCTTGATCCACTCTGGTATTCGGGCAGCTTCTTGACTGGACTAATGGCTGGTGCGGCAGGGGATAAAATTAGTCTTGGTTTTGTGGCAGAAACTGAAAGGCAGGTTGAGGCGCATATAGAAGATCATTTATCTCGTCTCTCAAAAAAAGACACCAAAAGCGTCTCAATTCTAAAAAAAATGGCACAAGATGAAGCTCACCATGGGACTACCGCAACTTTAGCTGGCGGAGTCAGTTTACCTCCTCTAATAAAGTCAACAATGGCCATTGGTGGAGGCCTTCTCCGTCGGTTATCACTTTTAGTGTGAACTTAACTAAACCCAATGAAAGCCTAAACAAATTAAGACAGTATAAAAATCGTCATTAGAACTCGTCTCAATATTTATAATAGAAAATATTGATTACATTTCATTTAAAATCTCTTTGAGCCTTAACCCTATCGTACGCTGCCTTAATCTTATGGGTTTTCTCTTCTGCCACACTAATCATTGATTCTGGCATCCCACGTGCCACTAACTTATCTGGATGGTGCTGATTCATTAATCGACGATAGGCTATTTTCACTTCCTTGTCAGTCGCCTCTGGATTAATCCCCAAAGCCCGATAAGCTTGCTCTATGCTTGCCATCGGATCTTCTGTTCCGATACCTTGGTGGTGCTGGGCACGAATAAGCGCCTCTATTTGAGCTAGTTCAACACGACCAATACCAAGATTTTGTGAAATTTGCCAAAGTAATTCGCGTTTCTCTGTGTTTATTGGCCCTGTAGCAACAAGAGCTTGCATTTGAATTTCAATAAAAGCTTGCAATAAATCATTACGTTTATGCAAAACTTTATTTAGTCGTTTAAGCTGATCATTGATCGGATAACTAATGCTTTTCCCAGATGTAAAATGTTCAATAGCGATTTTTATCTGTTCAGTTGAAAGGCTCATGCCATGCATAATCCTTCGTGCAACTCGGATTTCATCCTCGGAAACTCGGCCATCTGATTTAGCCAAATGCCCCATAACCTCAAAAGTAGTTTTAAAAAAGAGTTGTTGTATATAACCAGACTCAAACCGAACCCGGCCTCCAGCTACCTGAGCAGCTCCTCGATCAAATTGGTGGCCAAGGAAGGTGCCCAAAACCATACCGATAGGCCCACCGACAACCATGAGTCCAAGCACGCCTCCAACTACTTTTCCAACCCAAGTCATGACATCTTAAATAATACTGTCGTAGCTTTTAGATACATAATAACCATAATAAGTGTCCTAGAAGGTTGATGAATACCCACATGAAGGGTCATTATCGCGCCTTTGAGTATTTATAGAAAACCTGAGCCATCAAAAAATAATGAGAACTATCCACCCTAAACCAGTATTTAAATCACAACTAAAGGGTCTCGAGCTAATCCAAAGAGGAAAAGTGCGAGATATATATCGGGTTGATTCGGCTAGTCTCCTAATCATTGCCTCTGATCGACTATCTGCTTTTGATGTTGTTCTTCCTAATCCGATCCCAGGAAAGGGTATTGTTCTTACAGCCATCTCTAACTTCTGGTTTAATCAACTAAGAGACATTATTCCCAATCATTTAACAGGTATCGATCCAAAAAATATACTAATAGATCCAGATGACAGGGCTATCGCCAAAGATCGCTCTACTATTGTTCAAAGTCTTCAACCACTCCCCGTAGAGGCAGTAGTAAGAGGGTATCTTATCGGTTCTGGGTGGAAGGACTATTGCGCTACTCGTTTTGTATCAGGAGTAGAGCTGCCCCAGGGACTTGAACTTGCAGATAAGTTAAAAGAACCTATTTTTACACCAAGCACTAAAGCCAAAGCAGGAGAGCATGATCAAAATATAACCTACAGTGAGGTTATTTCATTAATCGGTGCTGAGTTAGCTGAAAAGTTAAAAATAATTTCTCTGACTCTATACGAACAGGCAAGTTACTATGCACGTGCGCATGGAATAATTATTGCGGATACTAAATTTGAGTTTGGTCTTAATGAGGATGGAGAACTCATACTAATTGATGAAATTTTTACGCCTGATTCGTCAAGGTTCTGGCCAGTTGAAAGCTATAAGCCAGGGCGATCTCCCGATAGTTTTGATAAACAGTATGTCCGAGATTACCTTGAAACTCTTGATTGGGATAAAAAAACACCGGGGCCAAATTTACCCGATGTAGTTATCTCAAGAACAAGCGAAAAGTACTACGAAGTCCTCAACAAATTAACCACCTAGGTTCACAATAATCCTACATGCCCGCGATAGTAAGTTCTTCTACTAAAACAGATCCACAACGAATTTTGCTGCGCTTATCCACGTCAGAGCCTATAGCAAGAATACCTTGAAATATGTCTTTAAGATTGCCTGCTATTGTGGCCTCATGCACGGGGTAACACACCCTGCCATCTTTGACCCAAAAACCAGCAGCACCGCGAGAATAGTCTCCTGTAACAATATTAACTCCTTGTCCAAGTAACTCTCCAACAAGAAACAATTCAGATTGTTCCTCCAATATTGATTGCAAATCCCCTGCATTTGATTGAACAATCAGATTATGAATACCGCCTGCGTTACCAGTCGTTTTTAAGCCCAAGCGCCTAGCAGAATAGCTTGATAGTACATAACCGCTCAGTACCCCTTGATCTACTAACTTTCGATGGCGTGTTGCTACCCCTTCATTATCAAAAGATGTGCTTCCCATTCCCTTTGGAACAAAAGGGTCTTCCGTAAGATCAACAAAGTTTGGAAAAATCTGCTCGCCTTTTGCGTTTAATAGAAATGATGCTTTCCTGTATTGGCTTGTTCCGCTGATAGCGGCAATAAGATGCGCAAACAATCCTCGCGCCAACTCAGCTGGAAATACAACAGGCACATTACATGTTGATATCTGCCTCGCTCCAAGCCTTCTCAGAGCTCTAGATGCTGCAATTTCTCCAATTATCTCGGGCCTTTCTAACTGGTCAGGATCACGGGCAGCTGTATACCAGTAATCGCGTTCTAATGATCCATTTTGTTCAGCGACTGCCCCACAACTTACTGAGTGACTACTAGTAGGATAACCATCGCAAAAACCATGGGAGTTTGCATAAACATGAATACCACTTCCTGTCGATACGCTAGCACCCTCAGAGTTTTTAATGCGCGCATCCGCGCCTTGTGCCGCACGCTCAGCTTCACAGGCTATAGTCTCTGCCTGTTCTACACCTATATCCCATGGGTGAAAAAGAGATAGATCAGGAAGTTTTGTTGCCATAAGCTCAGCATCTGCAAGTCCAGCATACTCGTCCTCTACGGTAAAACTTGCAATACTAATGGCCTTATGAACTGCTTCTTCAATAGCGGTTTTTGAACACTCGGAAGTGCTAGCAGTGCCTTTACGGCCTTTTACATAGACAGTCACAGCAAAGCCGTGATCACGCTGTCTTTCAACAGACTCTAGCTCACCTAGCCGAACTGTTGTCGTAAGACCTTGATTATAGCTGACCCCTGCCTCAGCCTGTTCCACGCCCAACTTGCGCGCAAACTCAACAGCCTCTCTTGCCCTGAGCTTCAGAGACTGCTGTACCTGATCGATATCCATATTATTTATCGCCTATTAAGTGAGATGAGGATTCTACCTGCGGTACAATGTTCTCATGAAACCGTTAGTCGGGATCATTATGGGCTCCCAGTCCGATTGGGACACGATGAGGCACGCAGTGGATACACTGGAAGCCCTGGATGTCCCCTGCGAGACTCAAGTGATTTCCGCGCATAGAACACCAGATCTTTTGTTTGAGTATGCCTCTAATGCTCGTGAACGAGAACTGCGGGTGATTATTGCTGGAGCAGGTGGAGCCGCTCATTTACCTGGGATGGCTGCTGCAAAAACTACTTTACCCGTTCTTGGTGTACCTGTTCAGTCTAAGACGCTAACCGGTGTGGATTCTCTGCTATCTATCGCTCAGATGCCAGCCGGAATTCCAGTGGGAACTTTAGCAATAGGTAAGGCTGGTGCAATAAATGCGGGTCTTTTAGCTGCAGCAATTCTGGCGGGCAATCATCCAAATATAAGGGAGGCGTTAGATAAATTTCGTAAGTCTCAAACAGAACGTGTTCTCCAAAACCCCGATCCGCGCGATCCTTAGGGCATGAAAATAGGCATCATTGGTGCTGGCCAACTTGGCCGCATGCTTGCTTTAGCAGGGTACCCACTTGGCATAAACTGTACGTTTCTAGATAGTGACAGCAATTCTCCAGCCGGTCTTGTTAGCGCAATTCATGTTGGTGAGATGGACAACATAAATCATCTCGACTCTCTAGCCGCAGAAGTAGATATTATTACTTACGAATTTGAAAATATCTCAGTAGAAGCCTTGAAGGCCATTAATCCAAGTGTGCAAATCTATCCGCAGATAACAGCGCTTGCAACAGCACAGGACCGCCTTAAGGAAAAACAGCTTTTTGAAAGCATTGGAATTCCAACTGCTGCCTATGTACAGATCAATAAGCCTGAAGATTTAAAATCTGTTGAGAAAAAACTCGGGTGGCCTGTTGTTCTCAAGTCCCGACGTCTTGGTTATGACGGCCGTAGTCAGCATGTTGTAGATTCCAATAGTTCACTCAAATCTGCTTGGGACAGTCTTAAGCAAGTGCCGGCTATTGCGGAAAGCTGGGTTAATTTTGAACGGGAGCTTTCCCTTATTGGAGTTAGAGGAATAAATGGGGAGATAGTGTGTTATCCACTTTCGGAAAACGTTCATAAGGAGGGGATACTTAGAACAACTGTAGCACCCTATGAAGATACCGAACTACACAATATTGCGCAGAACTGGCTTTTTTCAATTATGGAAAAATTTGACTATAGGGGAGTCTTAACTGTGGAATTTTTCCATACCGAGCAGGGGCTAGTGGCTAATGAAATGGCGCCCAGGGTACATAACTCAGGACACTGGACAATTGAGGGCGCCGAAACCAGTCAATTTGAAAATCATTTACGTGCTGTATTAGGTTTGCCTCTGGGTGATACAAAACCAAGGGGATACGCTGCTATGTTAAATTTTATAGGGAATATGCCCAGTACCATCGATGCTCTAAAAATTTCAGGTGCACATCTCCATGACTATTGTAAGAAACCTCGGCTAAACCGAAAAGTAGGACACTTAACCTTACTTGCAAATAAACGAGAAGACCTTTTAAAGAAGATTGCCTACGTTAAAGAAACACTAAATTAATTCTTAATCACTTAGTGTGCCTAAAGAGGATTTAGACAACAAGGCAGCTTAAAACTAGCTTTGAAAGCTAACCTTAAGATTCAGTTCCACCTACCGTCAAAGAATCAATTCTCAATGTAGGCTGCCCCACGCCGACAGGAACAGACTGCCCATCCTTACCGCAGACCCCAACACCCGGATCAAGCTCAAGATCAGAACCAACCATAGAAACTTTTGTTAATACATCTGGACCGTTTCCAGTAAGCATAGCTCCTCTGACAGGTGCAGTTAGTTTTCCATTCTCAATTAGATACGCTTCACTTGCAGAGAAAACAAACCTTCCAGATGTAATATCTACCTGCCCTCCACCAAAGTTTGGAGCATAAACTCCCTTATCAACAGACTCGATAATCTCCTGCGGATCATGCTTACCTGGGAGCATATAAGTATTCGTCATCCTTGGCATAGGCGGATAGGCAAAAGATTCTCTACGTCCATTTCCTGTGGATTCTGTATTCATCAAGCGAGCGTTTAATTTGTCATGCATATAAGATCGCAATACACCTTTCTCTATTAATATATTGCAATTAGTTGGGGTCCCCTCATCATCAATTGCCAATGAACCACGACGCCCCACCAAGGTCCCATCATCCACCACAGTACATTCATCATATGCTACTTTCTCTCCAATTCGATCAGAAAAGGCAGACGTTTTTTTGCGGTTAAAATCACCTTCAAGACCATGACCAATCGCCTCATGTAATAAAATTCCTGGCCATCCTGGCCCCAAAACTACAGGCATATTTCCGGCAGGAGCTGGTATTGCCTTAAGATTTACTGAG
>DJLG01000162.1 GCA_002434915.1 Proteobacteria bacterium UBA6522 | reverse complement strand
GATATTAAGACATGGCAACCAGATAATGAGTCTAGAGAGGTTGTTCGGACTAAGTTTTCTACATTTTCTGATGAAATAGAAGCTTCAGCAAAATGGGCTAGAAACAAATTAATTGAAAAACCAAAGCAGCGATTAGCTATTGTCATACCAACTTTGGGAAAGCGGAGACAGGAAACACATCGAATTATCAATGAAATTCTTGATCCTACAGCTGTCGGGCTAGCTCAAAAAACTGACATTGGTTTTTTTGATCTAAGCGGTAACGTTATTGATCAAAACCCAATCATTGGTTCAGCGCTAACCGCCCTAGATTTATTTAGTGCTGACGGTGGTTTTAATGAGTTTAGTCGTTGGCTACGTAGCACATTTTATGTTGATACCTTAAATGAACTTGGCCGACGTGCTGTTTTAGAATCTCGCTTACGATTAAAAATGGAAGTGCATCTTGATTTTCTTACAGCATTTAAAAAAGGTGGATTAGCTGAATATCTTCGTAGTGAAGATTCACAATTAGCAACCCTGTTACAAGGGGCTGTGAAGTTAGTAGACAATGCAGGAAATTGGGCGGTTCCATCAGATTGGGCCCAGTTATGGGGGCACTTGTTACGTCAACTTCATTGGCAACAGAGCAAATCGTACCCTGAAGGTCTTTCGCTCTGGGAGTCTGCCCTAAACGAATTTGTGCAACTAACACCCATATTAGGTGAGATAACAGCACAAACCGCACTTAAGGAGCTCCGAAGGATTTTGAATGGTCAGACACGCTCTGAGCCTTTACCTGTGCATGGGCTTTTTCTGTTACAAAGGCTTGAGGATGTTGGTTTTGGCTATGATGGAATATGGGCTACAGGATTAGCTAATAACAGTTGGCCAATACCAGCTAGCCCAAACCCTATTTTACCTTTAGCTCTACAGTCTAAACATGGAATGCCACTGGCAACGCCTGAAGCAGCACTAGAGTATTCCCACCGTATAACTAGCCGAATTGTAAAACTTGCTCCTAAGACGATATTAAGTTGGCATTGTATGTCGGGAGAAGAAAGTATTGATCCAAGCCCTTTAATCTTACCTTATAAGGAATTCAGCATTACAGATTTGAGTTATAAAGATAAAGACCAAAAAAACACAAAATTAATAAATAGTAATGCCATAGAAATTATTTGTGATGACCCGCCACCAATACAAGGAGAAAAAATTTTTGGTGGCTCTTATACATTGGACATGCAGTCCAAATGTCCGTTAAAAGCATTTTTTCTTGGAAGGCTTAAAGCATCAACGCCAGAACCTATTGTTCTTGGTTTAAGTCCTATGCAAAGAGGTATCGTTATACATAAAGCGATGGAGCTTTTGTTATCGAAAAAACCTACCCAGACTGATATTGAAAACTGGACTGAAATAAAACGTAATGAAAATATTGCCTATTCAGTAGAACATGCATTAGGAGCGCTTTTTGGAAAAAGTAGGGCGGTTTTAAAAAATCTATTCGAATCAGAGTATCGACGTATGGAGAGCATCCTTAATACCTATATTGATGCTGACTTAAGGCGTAGTTATTTTGAAATTAATGCATTAGAAAAAAAGATATGTGTTGATATTGATGGGTTAAAAATAAATTTTAAAATAGATCGTCTAGATACCTTAAAAACAGAGAATAATCCTAGTGAACTTTTAATAATTGACTATAAAACTGGAACAGGAAGCTCACCTAATCCAAGTAATTGGTTTAATGAGCAACCTAGCGATATTCAATTACCGTTATATGCTTTAGCGGTAAAGGAAGATCTCGGTGGAGTTGTTGTTGCAAGGTTAGCCCCAGATAAGACAAGTTACAGTGGTTATTGGCAAGCTAAAGGAGCATTCCCCGGAAGACCCTCTAAGCTTTCGGATCAAGAATCCTGGGATAGCCAACTTAGTCTATGGCAGTCACACATAGAAAAACTCGTTCAAGAATATGCACAAGGAGATTCCCGCCTATTTATAGGTAACTTAGATGAAGCAAAAAGAACTTTTGCTCCTTTAACGCGTGTTTATGAGCAAGCGGCTTTGGTAGAACATTCGATCGATGGAGAGTCTAGTGATCAGTGATCAACCAGCACGGAGAACCGCGTTAGATTTAAGTCGTTCATTTATCGTTCAAGCGCCAGCTGGATCTGGAAAAACAGAGCTTCTGATTCAGCGTTATTTAGCGCTTCTTAGCTCTGTTGTAATACCTGAAGAGATTGTCGCTATTACTTTTACACGAAAGGCCGCAGCTGAAATGCGTCATCGTGTTATAGATGCATTAAAGCAGGCTGAAAATGATGCTATTCCAGTAGATGAACACAAAAAACAAACTTTTAGGCTTGCCAAGAAAGCCCTTACTAGAAATAAAGATCAAGGTTGGCAGCTCATTGACCAACCTCAGCGTCTTAAAATCGATACGCTGGATGCATTAAATTTGAGTCTTGCTCATCAACTACCAATTCTTTCTGGTGGGATTGCTAAAAGTAAAGTAATAGAAGATGACGAGCATAAGGCATTCTATTCATTAGTCTCCCATCGTCTGGTACAGCAACTTGATCAAGGAACGCCTGTATCTGAAAGCTTAGAAATGATCCTAAGGCATCTAAATCTTAGTTCTCAACGCTTACAGAAACTTTTAGAAAGTCTTCTTAGCAGCCGAGCTCAATGGCTAGAATATATTGCTACTGATGACGCTGAAAAACTTATCATTTCTCTTGAAAATGCAACTCAGAATCTTATTAATGACGAGCTTGTATCTATCCAAGATGCTATTCCACGTCACGTTCTTGACGAAATAATACCTTTACTAAGTTACGCAGCTACTCATGCAAAAAAGTTAACTAATTTGGGCGGATTTCAAGCCTGGTTAGAGCTTAAATCGCTTCCTGAACCTTGTTGGCAGAACTTAAAAGTCTGGCAGGCGCTTCCAGAACTGTTACTAACTAAAAGTATGAAATGGCGTAAAAGACTAGGGGATGTTGGCTTTACTGATAAAGAAGATTTAATGCGTGATCGCTTAAAAGATTTGATCTCTGAATGTGAGACAAATAAGACATTACACAGCGCACTTGAAGAGTTAGCAGAATTGCCACGACCTTTACTTGATTCCTCAGAAAAATCAGTTTTAAAAGCGTTTTTCAATGTGCTTGTATTTATGGTTGCTGAGTTAAAGCTAATTTTTGAAGAACGTAATACAGTCGATTTTGTTGAAATCGGGATTGCAGCAAAAACGGCTTTGGGAGATGCAAGTGATCCATCGGAGTTGTTATTAGCCCTAGACCGAAGAATTCGACACCTGCTAATAGATGAATTTCAAGATACATCGCAGGCACAAATTAAATTGTTAGAACTGCTTACTTCAGGGTGGCAATCTCAGGATGGGCGCACTGTATTTCTTGTTGGTGATCCAATGCAGTCAATTTACAGGTTTCGAAATGCCGAAATGTCTTTGTTTTTGAGTACACAGCGGTATGGATTAGGTGGAATCAGTTGTGAGTCACTGATTTTAAAAACCAATTTTCGAAGTGCACCATCAATTGTTAATTGGATAAACCAGACCTTTGCTAACACATTTCCAAGGCAAGATGATTTTAAAATAGGTGCGGCTAAATTTAGTCCATGCGTACCCGATCCATTACGCCCAGAATCTAAAGATGAGGGAGTTAATGTTCATGCCTTATTTGGTAATAATGTTAAAGCCGAGGCGGTTAAGGTAGGAGAAATTGTTGCTGAGGAATATAGCCGATACCCTAATAGCTCTATAGCAATTCTTGTTCGGAATAGAAATCATTTGACAGGTTTGATGGATGTTCTGAAGCCGCTTGATTTGCCTGTGCATGCAGTAGAAATAGAGGCGCCAAATCAACAACAAGTTACTCAGGATCTTATTGGATTAACGCGTGGTTTAACTCATCTAGGGGATCGTACTGCTTGGCTATCAATTCTAAGAGCTCCCTGGTGTGGTTTGACTCTGAGAGATCTACAAACATTTTTTTCAGATGATAGAAACACTCCAATATGGGAGCTTATGCACAATGCCACTCACGTTGAGCGCTTAGATAAAAATGGCAAAGAGAGGTTGATAAGAGTACGCGAAGTATTAGTTCTAGCGTTCCAGTTGAGAGGTGTTTTACCTATGGCATCATGGGTTGAGCGTACCTGGAATAGTCTTGGAGGACCAGAATGCCTGGCTTTTCCTACAGACCATTCTTATGTAAATCAGTTTTTTCTAAAACTGTCAAAACTCGATGTGAATTCGGATTTAGATAGAACTACAGAACTTGAGAATTATTTTACAGACCCTACAAGTAGTGCCGATTATCCTGATGGCCATGGGATAGAAATTATGACGATTCATCGTGCTAAAGGTCTGCAGTTTGATACTGTTATATTACTTGGTCTTGGAAAACCACCTGGAAAAACTGAGGGTAGAGGACTCTATTGGTTCGAGCGACTCAATGCAAACGGTAATAGAGATGTTCTATTAGGTGCACATACAAACCCAGAAACATCAGAAAATAGTTTAACTCAATGGCTTAAAAAGGCTGATAAAGTAAAAGATGTTTCTGAGAGTGCTCGTCTTCTTTATGTAGGTACTACACGTGCCCGAAGTCGATTGCATCTGGTTTCTCAGCTCCCTAATAATAAAAAACCCGATAACCGATCATTACTAGCACAAATATGGAAAAGTATTTCAAAAGACTTTGAAAAAGTTTTACCTACTGTTAGTGCAGAAAAAGACAAATACTTACATATCACTACAGTACTAAGAAGGCTAAAAAATACGCCTAAAGCGCCTGAGGTTTCAACAGATTTGATAGAGTCAACCGATCGCCCAGAGTTTTCTTGGGCAGGTCAGTCAGC
>DJLG01000006.1 GCA_002434915.1 Proteobacteria bacterium UBA6522 | reverse complement strand
CAGACCGGAAACGAGTTCCACCTAAATTACCCAGCAAAATTGGGGTTATCACTTCGCCTAGCGGCGCAGCGATCCAAGATGTATTAAGTGTTCTATCAAGACGATTCCCTGCCATACCAGTGCTGATATACCCAACAGCTGTTCAAGGTGATGGGGCATCAGATGAAATAGCACATACTCTTACCCTGGCAAATCAGCGTAAAGAGTGTGATCTTCTAATATTGACTCGTGGTGGAGGGTCACTTGAAGACCTCTGGTCTTTCAATGAGGAGGTTGTAGCACGCGCCATTTCTTCCATAGAGATTCCAGTAATTTCAGGGATCGGACATGAAATTGATTTCACAATCGCAGACTTTGTAGCTGATGTTAGGGCACCAACCCCATCAGGGGCAGCAGAGCTTGCCGTACCAGATAAGACACAGTGGCTTAATACTCTAACTACCATAAGCGGTCAGTTATCAAGAATAATCAATCAACAGCTATCTGCAACGCGACGTCTTTTAGACAGTATTGGGCATCGCATGAATCAAAGTCATCCTGGAGTACAACTGAGTCAATCTAGCCAAAAACTTGATGATATGGAGACCAGGTTGCGTATGAGCCTGGACAGTACTCTCACGAGATATAACTCACTATTAGCACAGCTTAATGCAAATTTACTAGGCTCCACCCCGCGTCATCTAATCGCCAGTCTTAAAGAACGTCTTCGATTCAACAAAAAAAATCTTGATAGCGAAATATGGAAAACACTACAACTGAGGAATAACCGGTTAACACTCACCAAACGAGCCCTTCAATCCGTTAGCCCATTAGCTACATTAGATCGAGGTTATTCAATTGTCACAGATGCTGATGGAAACATAATTAAAGATGCCACCACTGCACCTCCAGAAACCAGTATTGATTTGCGGCTCGCAAGAGGAACGCTGTCCGCAATAGTTAAAAAATCACATCAAAAAAAATGATGGGCTAATCCAGGAATTCTGCAACAACCGGACAAAAATTATCCATATCTGCTAAAAACGAATCATGTCCTTGTATCGATGGAAGCTCTACAAACTCAACATCCCTTTCACCGCTCCTAAGCAAACTAGCCAGCTCACTTTGCTGATGTAATGGGTACAAAATATCGCTAACAACCCCCACTACCATGACACGTGGAGACTTTATTCTTTTAATGGCTTCCTCCACAGAAGAACCGTGATCAGCAACATCAAATAGATCGCTAGCACGTGACAAATATAGGTAACAGTTTGGATCAAACTGCCCAGTAAATTTGTTTGCATGATGTTCAAGGTATGTCTCTATCTCAAATGTAAGAGCAAATGGATCATCTACAGAAAAGTCTTCGCTATTACGTTCCCGTCCAAACCTCTCTTCCCACTCATCTGCAGATCGATAAGTAATCATCCCGAGTTTTCGGGCTAATTGCATACCCATTGTGGGAAAGTTTTTAGCCGAGTAGCTTCCATCAGACCAATTGGGGTCACGACGAATCATTTCTCGCTGCAAAGACCGCAAAGCGGTTGCGAAAGGTAAAGCATGTGTTGCTGATGAAATAATAAGCAGTCTTTGCGATAGTCCTGGGAAAAGAATCTCAAATCCTAAAGCAGACATACCTCCCATGGAGGGCCCAACTGTGGCATAAAGCTTTTCAATGCCTAAATGCCTAACCACTTCCCATCCACCACGACTAACGTCCTCAAGCGATAGCACCGGAAAGTGTCTTTGATAAGGCTGCCCGGTCTCTGGGTTTATTGACGCCGCTCCTGTCGAACCAAAGCAACTACCTAATGAATTAACACAAATTACGAAAAAACGACGTGTATCTATAGCTCGACCTGGACCGACCATCTCCTCCCACCAGCCAGGTTCAGGATCCTCGGCAGAAGAGGCTGCATGGGCAGATGGTGATAACCCAGTAAATATCAAAATAGCATTATCTCGTTGAGGAGAAAGTTCTCCCCAAGTTTCATAAGCAATAGTAGGATTCAGCAAGCTTCCGCCACGGTGCATCGGAAACTCGCCTTTCACTAATACTAATTTGCTTGCTTTATTCAAAATGCATCCATTTGCATGCTTGCTATAACCAATTAAAAGGAAGTGTACCTCTACTCAAATAGGATGGTCTTAACTTCTCGTTATGAGGATAGTTCAAACTGTTCAAAGAGACGAGCAACTAGTTAAGTGCTAACGCCTATGACGAATCACACGACGCCTATGCTTCGACTGTCTCCTTGTTAACTTATTACGGCGGCCAGAATAAGGATTGTCACCACTTTTCAATTCAAGCCGCAAAGGAACCCCCTCAAGATGTAGTTTTTTCCGAAACGTATTAACAAGATAACGACGATAATGAGCTGGCAAACGTTCTGTACGATTACCATGAATCACTAGAATTGGTGGATGCCGTCCACCCTGATGAGCATAGCGCAAGCGTATACGTCTTCCTCCAACCAATGGCGGTGGATGGACAATTAAAGCCCGCTCTAAGATCTTATTAAGCCAAGGCGTAGGAAATTCCTTGCCAGCAGCTTCATATGTGGTCAGCGCCGCATTAATCACTTTATCTATCCCACTACCGTGGAGAGCAGAAATATAATTAACACGTGCAAAATCAGCGAACTCAAGCTTTCTATCTACCTCAGCTTCCACTTGTCGCCGATGCGAAGTAGCAATCCCATCCCATTTATTGATACCAATTGTTAATGCGCATCCACGCTCAATAATTAAACCAATTAAGCTTAGGTCCTGTTCAGTTACTCCTTCCTGAGCATCAATTAAAAACATAGCAACACCAGAATTTTCTATGGCTTTAAGACTCTGAACAATACTGAACTTTTCTATAGAATCATTTACTTTAGCCCGTCTACGAATACCAGCCGTATCCACAAGTACGAATTCTCGACCACCACGTTCGCAGGGCACAAGAACGCTATCTCGGGTAGTGCCAGGCTGGGAAGATGTAACCATACGATCAGTTCCCAATAAACGATTAATGAATGTTGATTTACCCACATTGGGTCTACCGATAACTGCTAAATGTGGCTTGTCGCTCCCCTTTGAATCACTATCAGGCTCAATTAATTCTTTGTTTACCTCGAATGGAACTAGAACTTCACGCATTAAATCTGCTAAGCGACGCCCATGAAGCGCGGCAATACCAATTGGAGAACCTAACCCCAACCCATAAAACTCTGCTTCTGCAAGTTCAGATGCTAAGCCTTCGGATTTATTTACAGCTATCGTGACAAGCTTGTTGGAACTACGTAGTTGGTCTGCAATATTATGATCTGCTGCGGTGAGACCTTCTCGATGGTTTACTACAAAAATTACTGTATCCGCTTCTTCCATGGCGACCTGAGCCTGTTCAGCCGCCAATGACTCAAGTTCTCCGGTTGAATCCCCCAAACCACCAGTATCAATAACTATGAAGGGCTTACCCTCAAAATTGCCAAAACCATAACGACGATCTCTTGTTAGACCCGGATAATCAGCGACCAGAGCATCCCGAGATTCGGTAAGCTGGTTGAATAAAGTGGATTTTCCTACATTAGGACGTCCCACCAAGGCTACTGCAGGAAGCATGATCTCTCGCCCAGATCATTCTAGGCTGGGTTATCCTCTGGCTCTAATTCTACTTCTTGGATTTGAAGCGTATAAGCCGACAGAGTCCCATCCTCAGCTTGAGCAAATAAATTTGCTCCAACAACAAGAGGGGTTCCATAAATAGGCCGGTTAGCTAACCTCTCTCGTGCTATAAAACTGCCATCTGAGGGATCAAGCCAATGGAGATATCCTTCAAAATCCCCAACTACAATTGTATTTCCATAGGGGCTTGGCGCCGTAACGTCTCTTAGTCTCAGGCCATCCTGACGCCATCTAGGTGTTCCAATGGCTTTGTCTAAGGCAACTACCTCGCTGTATTCGTCTGTTATATACACGCTATTTAGATCAACACCAAGACCTGAATAGCTTGAAAATTCTTGTTGCCAAATGATAAGCCCATTTTGCAAAGAAATTGCCAATGCCCGTCCATGATAGCCAACAGCAAAGACATCACCACCAACCACCTTCAACCCTGCACTGACATCAATTAGTCTCTCTAATTCTGTTCGGCCTGATGGTACAGCAACTATAATCTCCCACATTGGATCGCCGGAATCGAGTTCGTAGGAGCTCAAACGACCATTATCAAAACCTGTTACAACCACGCCTTCTGATATAGCAGGTGCAGTATTGCCGCGCATTGTTAGTGCAGGCACTGACTGTTCAACTGACCACAACTCTCGACCATCTATGACAGAATAACCTCTCAAACGTCCGTCTACGCTGCGAAGTGCTAAAATATCATTAGCAATTGCTGGCGCTGCTAGCACCTCAGCACCAACTGCGCGACGCCACCTTTCCTCTCCAGTCTCAGAATCAAGAACAATAAGATCGCCATCAGTCGTACCAAAAGCTAAAGCTCCATTACCATAGGTAGGCCCAGCGGATAAAGGAAGATTAGTCTGTACATTCCATATGCGTCTGCCAGTTTCAGCATCAAATGCCGCTGCTTGTCCCTCATAACTGCCTGCATATATCCGAGCGCCATCGGTCGCTGGCGATAAACCTAGACGCAAACGTTCGGATGACCCCCCCAATCTTGCACTCCAGATCCGACGTACTTCTATTTTTTCTTCAAAAGTTTGTAATTCGGCAGGCTGTTCCCTTACCTCTGAATTCGTAGCACAACCTCCACTAAGGGCAAGAACCGTAACTGCTAACACTAGCCGAAACTTCACTCCGCCACCTCATCTGTCATTGCACTTTCCGTCTCGGGCAAAGATTCAAGCTTTATTTGCACTAGATTGCGATCAACCTGATCAGATACTTGTGAAGTAAGCGCAGCATTATAGGCATTTCGAGCACTTTCTGGATCACTCAAAGCAACATACACATCACCCCGTACCTCATTAAAACGCCCAGAAAAGAGCCCAGGATCAACATCAAGTAAAGCTAAGGCATCAGAGTAGGCTTCTTGATGAATAAGTACTCGTGCTAAACGCAGTCGCGCAATCATGGATAGCTCAGGGTCGCTTGTTTCATCCATAACGTAACGTAAATCTTCCCCAGCTCCTTCCATTTGTCCTGCATCCATTCTCATAACGGCTATTAGCAGTCCACCTTGATCGGTATAAGGGCTGCCAGGGTAACTCTCCCGCAACTGGTCAAGATAGTTACGAGCATCGCCTAGCGCATCATCAAAAACAGCTTCACGCAACTCAACATAAACTGATGAAGCAGCCTCCGCCTGAGTCTCCTCATATGCGTTAAAGCGATTCCATCCGAAGAGCGATAGCACTCCTACAGCAAGCCCGCCAATAAGATACCAACAATTATCACGCCACCATGCGCGCATTTGTTCAATCTGTTCTTTTTCAGAGAGAAATTCGTCCACGAAAAGCCTCCCGGCTCTTAACACATAACACCTATTTTACGGCGAACATAACAACATCGATACTAATTCGTCTAATGTCAGCATGACTTGAGGAGTATCTTCTCTAAGTGCTTTAACACTGATTTTTTCAGCAGCGAGTTCATCCTCACCAAGAATTAAAGCTAGCCGTGCACCACTACGATCTGCCCGACGAAGCTGTGACTTCAGGCTTCCCCCCATACAATCCATTGATACACGAACATTTGGCAACCTTGTTCTTAACTCCTCGGCAATACTAAAACTAGCACGTCGCGCTTGCTCTCCGCCTGCAGTCAAATATGCGTCAGGCGTTTGCTCATTAATAGGCAAACCCTCTGCCATAATCAGTTCTACAACTCTCTCAACACCTAATGCCCAACCAATGGCTGGAGTATCTTTGCCACCTAACTGTGATACTAGGGTATCGTATCGACCACCTGAACAAACAGCACTTTGGGCGCCTAATAGATCAGTCACCCACTCGAAGACAGTACGCGAATAATAGTCTAATCCCCGTACAAGTCTTGAATTAATCACATACTCAACTCCGACATCGCCTAATAGTTTCTGCACACCATCAAAATGAACTTTTGACTCATCATCAAGGTAATCACTTAAGTCAGGTGCATTTACTATCAGATCCTTAAGGTCTGGGTTTTTACTATCCAGAATTCTAAGTGGGTTTCGATCTAAACGATGGAGACTTTCAGCATCTAAAGTATCTCGAGCACCAGTAAAATAGCGCTGCAATGCCTCACGATAAACTGCTCTTGACTTTGAAGTACCCAAAGAATTTATCTCGAGTTTAGGACTCTGAAGGCCTAAACGCTCCCAAAGACGCGCTGACATTACAATAAGTTCTGCGTCTATCTCTGGACCTACAAAACCAACAGCCTCAACATCCAACTGATGAAATTGACGATAACGTCCTTTTTGTGGTTTTTCAT
>DJLG01000054.1 GCA_002434915.1 Proteobacteria bacterium UBA6522 | reverse complement strand
ACGCTTGCCAATGTATCCGATGAACGAACTAATTCAAGACTCATAGTTGCTTCATTTCGTTTTAATTTCTCGCTAGCTTCTACTTCGGGCCTATAATCAGAAACAGCTGCACAGGCAATAAATAAATCAGCCTCTTTGACTCGCTGATGCACAGCCTTATACATCTCTTCGGCTGTTTCAACCTCAATTCTCTCAACGCCAGATGGCGTATTTATTGAGACTGGACCACTAACAAGCACTACATGAGATCCAGCCTGTTGTGCGGCAGCGGCTAAAGCAAAACCCATTTTTCCTGAGCTTCTATTCGTAATGTATCTCACCGGGTCTATAGGCTCCCGCGTCGGCCCAGCCGTAATAAGAGTTGTAAGCCCCTTTAGGGACTGTGAAGCAAGCTGAACTGGCGCTTCAAAAATTGCCTGAACAATATCTGCTGGCTCTACCATACGACCTAAGCCTTGGTCTCCACAGGCCTGTGCGCCCTCAGCCGGCCCTAAAAAACGAATACCACGACTTTCTAGTAGAGTTCGGTTTTGTTGTACAGCCTTGTTAGACCACATGGCCTGATTCATTGCGGGAGCAAGAATAACAGGAGCTTTCGTCGCCAAAGCTAGCGTAGTCAACAAGTCTCCAGCCAAACCAGCCGCCAACGAACCCATAACATGGGCAGTTGCCGGTGCTACTAAAACTAAATCAGCCCAACGAGCCAGCTCTATATGTCCCATGGCTGCCTCAGCGGCCTCATCCCAGAGATCATCTCTAACCCTTCGACCCGAAACGGCTTGGAAGGTTGAAGGCGATATGAATGTCTTAGCGGATTGGGTCAGCACCACCTGCACATCAGCACCTCGCTCCCTAAGCCGTCTTACCAGATCAAGACTCTTGTATGCAGCTATGCCGCCGGTGACACCGAGGATTATCCTCGGTCCATTATGATTTTCATTTTTTTCCATGGATTAATACCGAGCCAAGAAACAGGACATAATATTCGGCTCACCAATAGTCTACGCTGGTAGAGGCTAGCTTCAAAGCATTTGGATATGTGCTGTTGTGTTTTCACAACAACATTAGCATCAAAATTAAGCCTACTAGAGTTAAAGCTTGATAAAAAGTCCCCATATAAGGGTGGAACCTGCCTCAATCAACAGGTATAGTCCCCGGCCTTATTGTTATACCACTATGGAATCGGATCTCATGTCAAGAACTTGCCAAGTCACTGGGAAACAACCGATGTCGGGCAACAATGTTTCACATGCACATAACAAGACGCGGCGACGTTTCTTGCCTAATCTGCATACTCAGAGATTTTGGCTAGAAAACGAAAAGCGCTTTATAAAACTTAAGATTTCACACAAAGGTCTAAGAATTATTGATAAGCTTGGAATTGAGCAGGTTGTAAAAGATCTTCGCGAACGCGGCGAAAAAATATAGAGGATGAATTAATGAGAGAAAAAATTCGGCTCATGTCCTCTGCTGGTACTGGACACTATTACACCACTACAAAAAACAAAAGGCTTCATCCGGAGAAGATGGAGACTAAGAAGTATGATCCCAAAGTACGTAAGCATGTCCTGTATAAAGAGGCTAAAATTAAGTAAGAGTGAAGTCCACTCTAACGCCTAATGTCTCTCACTCAAAGCGGTTTCTAGCGACATATAATTTGCTCGCGTAAGCTTTAATCATGCCTGAATTACCAGAAGTTGAAACGACTCGAAGGGGATTAGAACCTTTAATAGTTGGGAAAAAAATAAAAAAAATATTAGTTCGCGAACCCCGTCTTCGATGGCCGGTCGACCCCATAATTTCCGATCGAATGCAATATCAGTCAATAGTTGACATCACAAGACGGGGTAAATATCTATTAGTATTAACAACCAACGATACCTTACTTCTACATTTAGGCATGTCGGGTAACTTACGTTACCTCAAGCACTCCTCAATACCCTCAAAACATGATCATATTGATATTTTGTTTTCATCTGGTGACCTTCTTCGATTCAATGATCCACGCCGATTTGGCAGTCTTCATTCCTTTAAACCCTCTGAAAAACACTGGCTTTTGAAGAATATGGGGCCAGAACCTCTCGGGCCTGACTTCACTGGTGACTACCTATGGAAAACTTCTCGGGATCGGCGTGTGGGAATAAAGCAGTTTCTGATGAATAGCCATATCGTTGCTGGAATTGGCAACATTTATGCAAATGAATCGCTATTTAAAGCGGGCATACACCCCACTCGAGCGGCTAAAAGAATTTCTTTTGAACGGCTAACGCGACTTGTAAAGGAATCACAACAAGTTCTTAAAGATGCAATCCAAGAAGGTGGCACGACACTTCAGGACTTCGTTGGAAGTGATGGTCAACCCGGATACTTTCAACAATCCCTGTCAGTTTATGGCAAAGAGGGCCAACCCTGCCCCAAATGTGATGAACACATCAAGTTTCGTTCTATTGGTCAACGAGCAACCTATTACTGCAGTAGCTGTCAACGTTAATCAAAAGCAATTCATTCTATACTCAGCAGAAAACCATTAGGGCTCATAGTAACGAGGTTCTCCAATACCGCGCGGGTCTGATGCCGCCTGGACAGCATTCGTCACCCGGTTCCATGTGACTATCTGGAGATTTCCATTACCCACTGTTCGCTGGTTCAACTCAAGCCTATGTCCCATTGACTCCAGTGCCGCTCTCTCTGCCCCTGTAAGAGAAGCATCTTCGAAAAAAATTCGGTCTGGAAAATACTGGTGATGAAACCTTGGTTGGCCTGCCATTTCATTCGCGTCAGAACCTTCAATCCAGGACAGCCCTGATAGAAAAACCATTGTAATTATTTGACTGCCTCCGGGACTACCCAGAATTGCTGCACCCTCTCTACTTCTTAAAATAGTCGGTGTCATGCTCGATAACATTCGTTTGCCAGGTTGGATGCTATTGGCATCTGAGCCTAGCAGTTGATAACCGTTTGGCTCACCAGGTTTTTTTGAAAAGTCGTCCATTTCATTATTCAAGAGAACGCCTGTACCAGCCGCCATATACTTACTGCCATAGGAAAAGTTTATTGATTGCGTTGCCGCTACGATATTTCCATCCATATCCAAAATTGAAAAGTGGCTTGTTTGGTTTCCTCCCGCCAATTGAATTGGCTGAACTCCTGGCAAACTGGTGCTTGGAGTAGCCTGATCAAGACGTAAATTTGCACGTTGGCCCACCGCATAAAATGGATGCAAGAGCATATCCAAGGGCATATCGATGAAATCTGGATCTCCTAGGTATTGGCCACGGTCACGATACGCGCGTCGCATAATTTCCACTAAAAGGTGAACTCTTGTGACTGTGCTAGCATCTTCAATGTCATACCCAGAAAGCATATTAAACATGTTAATGAGTGCAACTCCACCTGCCGAAGGAGGCGGGGCAGACACAATGGTCACGTCTCCGTATGACCCGACCAGAGGTTCACGCTCAATAATTTTATAACTAGCTAAATCCTCCTCACTCCAAATGCCACCGTCTCTTTGCACACCTTCAAGTAACTTTCTGGCTACTTCTCCCTTATAGAAACCATCATGTCCTTCAAGAACTAAAGAACGTAGTGTTTCGGCAAGATCCATTTGGTAAATCATGCTGCCAACGGCGGGCACTTTACCGTCCGGAAGAAACACGGTTTTTGCCGAATCATTCATACCACTTGCAAGTCGTTCTAATCTACTCACATGCCAGTCATAAGCAGGAAATCCCTGTTCCGCAAACCGAATGGCTGGCTGCAAAGATTCACTAAGCGGCAAACGACCGTAGTTCTCAGCTAGATGTACAAGCGCGGCCGGCAAACCAGGAATTCCAGCAGCCAGGGGGCCATCACGTGAGGCACCTGGTATAGGTTCGCCATTTTCATCAAGATACATATCCACTCGGGCAGCTGCCGGCGCCACCTCACGACCATCTATCATGATGTCTTTATCATCAGAGGCAAGATGCAAGAGAAAAAAACCGCCTCCACCCAATCCTGATCCATAGGGCTCTACAACCCCTAACGCTGCGCTAACTGCCACCGCTGCATCAAATGCATTTCCTCCACGAGCAAGAATTTCTACCCCCGCCTCACTTGCCAATGGGTGTGCACTAGCGACGGCAGCTCTATTCGGTAGCGCGTTTGTACGTGTGCAGACAAGGGCGCTTAGCGTCAATGCTAATAAGAGAAATCTACTCCTAAAAAGCCTACGCATCATCCGTTCAATTGCCAAACTTAATCCTGAGCGCATCAGCTACATGAGGGTGAACAAATTTTTCAACATCGCCACCGAACTTGGCAACTTCACGAACAAGACTAGATGATATGCAGGCAAAGTTTTCTGTAGGAGTTAGAAATACGGTCTCAACTTCGTCAGTTAAATTACGGTTCATAGTTGCAAGCTGAGACTCATATTCGAAATCAGAAACCGCTCGTAGCCCGCGAACAATCACTTGTAAGTCATTTTTACGGGCAAAATTTACAGTTAGTCCATCATAACCAGTCACAATAGCTCCCGAAACTGGTTTTAATGCCTCTCGCGCAAGTAATATGCGTTCATCAAGAGTAAATAACGGCTTCTTGCCAGGACTAGCTGCTATAGCAACGACCACCTTATCAAAAAGAAGAGAAGCCCTATGCACTATATCTGCATGACCTAGCGTTAAAGGGTCAAAAGTCCCTGGATAAATGGCGCTTACACTCATGAGCAATATCGTTTTAAATCAATATTAGATCTATTCTACGCTTGACAGGGTCCTATCGTCATTTCTTAAGAGTTAAAAGTCCATACACAACTTGGCCAGCCGACCCCTTTTTCTTTACTTTCAAGCTAGGATCAGACTCTACCATTTGATCAATTGGGTTTATATGTGGCATTGCCTGACGCTCTACATAAACTAAATTTTCGCAATTTACCCAAGGGGGCAACTGCAATATCACCTTAGATAAATCCATCATATAAGGCGGGTCCATAAAAACAATATCAAATAACTTGCTTGGCACTGTAGACATGACTTCTAAAACATCGGCCTTTACTACCTGAGCATTTGCACCAAAGGTTATAGCCTGTTTCTTCAAAGATTTAACTAACAGAGGATTACTTTCAATAAAGCATGCTTCATCTGCTCCGCGAGACAAGGCCTCAAGTCCTAATATTCCGGTACCAGCAAACAAGTCCAAACAACGGGCGCCAGGAAGTATGTTTGATAGCCAGTTAAATAACGTCTCACGTACGCGATCAGGCGTTGGTCGAACAGATGTATTTTGGCATACCTCTACCCTTCTCCCTCTCCATTGCCCCCCAATAATGCGCACGCTATCGGACGCCTGTATACGATTCTTTCGCATGGATAGCCTCTTTTTAATTAGCATTGAGGAAGAGTTAAGGCCCAGTATAATCCGGGAGCGACTTTACAACTTATTGTAGAGACATAAAATTTAATATTTAACTTATGAAGCCATCATTTAGCCTAAAAATTCCTGAATTCCTGAGTAAGGTTAAGTCAGCAATAAAAATTAGCAAAGGTACGCTAACCTCAGACTCTAGTGGGATTTTCGGCGGTACAACCGCAGAAACAGTCTTTGAAGAACTAGAAACACAGCTTCTCCTAGCCGACGTTGGCGTAGAAACCACTATGTGGCTACTTAACGAAGTCAGGCAGGATGCTCTAGCTAGTCGTGAAGAAGGATTGGATATTGCCATCCTACTCAAGGGCAAGGTACGCGAGTTACTAGAAACTATTGAAAAACCCTTTGTGATAGATCAGGCACACAAGCCTCTCGTGATTCTTGTGGTTGGTGTTAACGGATCAGGAAAAACCACTACTATAGGTAAACTGACCTCAAACATCTCGGAACACGGTTATTCTGTACTACTAGCTGCAGGTGATACGTTCCGAGCAGGCGCTGTTGAACAATTGACACAATGGGCAAATCGCACAGAATCCAATATTATTTCTCAGGATCAAAATGCTGATCCTGCTGCCGTCGTTTTCGACGCGCTAGACTCTGCTAAAGCACGTAACATCGATGTCGTTTTAGCAGATACTGCTGGTCGTCTCCATACGACATCAAGTTTAATGGATCAGCTTGAAAAAATATGCCGAGTAATTTCACGTGTTGATTCCTCAGCTCCCCATGAGATCATGCTAGTGCTCGATGCTACACAAGGACAGAATGCTTTATCACAAGCCAAAGCTTTCCAAAAAGCTATTGGCATAACTAGTCTTGTGATAACAAAATTAGACGGTACAGCAAAAGGCGGGATACTTTTAGCAATTGCCAGAGAATTGGGCTTACCTGTTCGGTTTCTGGGAACAGGTGAAGATATTTCAGATTTACACCCATTTGAAGCGGAGGCTTTTACGAATGTTCTATTCGCAGAATAACTGAAATATGATCCATTTCGAAAATGTTGGAAAGCGTTATGCTTCGGGCAGAGAAGCGCTCTCTGGGGTTAGCTTTAACTTAGAAAAAGGTGATATGGCATTTATCACTGGTCCCTCTGGGGCCGGCAAAAGTACCCTACTAAAACTCATTGCGTTAATAGAGCGTCCCACAAGAGGAACTGTGCTTGTAGACAATCAAAACACATCCCGTATTCCACGCCGACGAATACCTTATTTCCGAAGACGGATTGGCATTATCTTCCAAGATCATAAGCTTCTAGCTGACAGAAGCATATTCGATAATGTTGCGCTGCCACTTCTTATAAGCTCCCTAAGGCATCGTGAGGTGAGCCGTCGTGTGCGAGCCGCACTAGACCAAGTAGGTCTTCTAGAACATGAAAAGTTTTCTCCATTGTCTCTTTCTACTGGTGAACAACAACGTGTCGGCATTGCAAGAGCAATTGCGAGCAGGCCGGCCCTAGTTATAGCCGATGAACCAACTGGCAATCTTGACCCAGATCTTTCTCTAGAAATCATGAGATTATTTGAACGATTTAACCAGGTAGGTGTGACGCTTCTTATAGCAACCCATGATATTGAGCTAATAGATAAATTTAATTGTCGGCGACTCCGACTCGACCAGGGACGGGTAGTAGAAATGCCTAAATCTAATGGTTTATGAGTTATTAGTATGAGTTTTATCTATCGATACCTATCATTGCACTATAAAAATCTTGTTGATGCGCTTACGCGTATTACTGAGCAGCCTCTAGGAAATTTGATGACTATAGTAGTTATAGGCATAGCTTTAGCATTACCTGCTGGGCTAAGGGTGATGGTCAGTAATATTTCCACCATGAGCGATTCTTGGGATGCCGCAGCAGATTTTACTATATACCTGGAAATGACAGTTGATGAAACAAGGGCCAATGAACTAGCACGAAACATTGAACAAAGAACTGATGTGCGTCGCGCTATTTTAATTGATCGTGCTCAAGCATTAGTTGAATTTCAGAATTACTCTGGTTTTGGAGAGGCATTGGAAACACTGCAAGTAAACCCTTTGCCTCATGCTCTAATCATCAGCCCAACAGGCGGATCAACTAGTGATGTATCAGAGCTCGCAATGGCACTTGAGGGGATGGAAGAAACTGCTTTAGTGCAATTAGATACTGCTTGGGTTAAGCGTTTACGCTCTATCCTGGAACTCGCACTTAGAGTCGTTGATATAGTAACCGTATTACTCGGATTTGGAGTAATTATAGTCATAGGTAACACAATACGGCTGGAAATAAACAATCGGCAAGATGAGATAGAGGTTATTAAGCTTGTAGGAGGAAGTAATGGCTATGTTCGTCGACCGTTTCTTTACTCAGGTTTTTGGTACGGTTTTGGCGGCGGCATTGTCGCTATCCTGACTATTTGGGGAGTTCTCGGCCTTGTGAATTCACCAGCAAGAGCGCTAGCTGAACTCTATGATTCAAGTTATCGACTCATTGGGCTTAATTTTATGGAAACTTTAATGCTGCTTGGGACAGGCGGACTTCTTGGCTGGGCAGGAGCCGCAATCGCTACAGCACGCCATCTTCGCGACGCAGATCCAGAATAAGATATTGATTTTTATAGTTTTTATTAATTATGAATTAATATCTTAGCACTCTAGTACAGAGAGTGCTAAAATATCCCCATCAAAAAGCAGGTTAAATGTTGTGACTACTGAGGTTGCTCTTAGAGATAGTACTCTGATCCTTAATGGATCTATTGGAAGCTTAGACCATTATGTCCAGGCTGTTAGTGCTGTGTCTGTCCTCACAAAGGAAGAAGAAATTGAGTTAGCAAAGCGACTTTACTCTGAAGATGATCTTAATGCCGCACAAGAACTGATTTTATCGCACCTGCGGTTCGTTGTTCATATTGCGCGTGGCTACTCCGGATATGGTCTTCCACTTGGTGACCTTATCCAGGAAGGCAATGTTGGGCTTATGAAGGCGGTTAAGCGATTTGATCCTAATGTTGGTGTAAGGCTAGTGTCATTTGCTGTGCATTGGATACGTGCAGAAATACATGATTATGTTTTAAAAAACTGGCGGCTAGTTAAGGTTGCTACTACAAAAGCCCAAAGAAAACTTTTTTTCAATCTCAGAAAAGCAAAAAAGAATCTAGGATGGCTATCAAGCACTGAAAGAGAAGCAATCGCAAAAGATCTTAGCGTCAGTATTGAAGAAGTAAGTCGAATGGAGCAGCGCCTTTCAGGGCGTGATATATCCTATGATGCAAGTTCTACAGATGACGAAGATTTTGATTTTTCTCCTGCTTCGTACCTGCCGAGCCCTAATAGTGATCCTGCCGAGACGATCGAACGTGTAGATTGGCAATCAAATAACCATGATCGTTTAACAACTGCAGTATCTGAATTAGATGATCGCAGCCGCGATATTGTTGCTCGACGATGGCTAGCTGAAAAAAAGGCAACACTGCATGAACTGGCCTCTGAGTATGGTGTGTCTGCTGAGCGTATTCGACAAATTGAATCCAATGCCATCAAAAAACTAAAAGGCCTGATGGTCTCCTAGCAACTTAGCCTTAGGGCTTTTCCTAATTTGTTCTGAACTTGCCATTTAATATTATCGGTAGGCGAAAAGCATACGGTACTTACTATACCTATAAGATTTTCTGCTGTAGCAATCAAACATCTCTCTTAACGTTACTCTAAAAAAAGGAAAGCTAGTATTAGGGTGCGGCAATAAAAAATGGCACACTATATCCGAAGTGCGTTTGCAATTTATGCCAGAGAATCATATGAGCCCCAGAAAACTTATTGCAGTAGTCGAAGATGAAACTTCACTTAGAGACAATTACCTGGACACTCTGACGAGAGAAGGTTATTCAACGGTTGGCTATGCTTATCGTACGGAAGCAGAAGAGGCTTTTAAAAATCAACTTCCAGATTTAGTAATCATCGATATTGGCCTAGGCAATGAACCTAGGGGCGGTATTGATCTTTGTCGCAACTTACGGGTGATGTTTCCTGCTCTACCTATCATTTTCCTTACGGCAAAAGATAGTAAATTTGACGAAGCAAGAGGATATGATTCAGGAGCTAATGACTACCTGGTCAAGCCAATTAGTGCTGATCATCTACTTGTCCGAGTTTACTCACTATTACGAATGGTAGATGCTCTGCAAAATAATACAGAAAAAGCTGAATTTATAGAGGTTGGTTTTTTACGACTTGATCTTGACCGTATGATAGCTTCATGGAAAGGCAATATTATTTCGTTCACGGTCACCGAGTTCTGGGTAGTGCACGCTCTCGCTAAGCGTCCTGGATGGGTCAAGAAAAAGATTCAGTTACTTAGAGACTCACGTCAAACTGAACATATAAGTGAAGATAGCGTAACTTCTCAAGTCAAACGAATTCGCAAAAAGTTTCTCGAGATCGACCCAAATTTTAAATCAATAAATACTGTCTATGGTACTGGTTATCGGTGGCTCAGCGATGAGTCCACACCTAAAAACTGATCATGTCACTTCGAACCCAACTTTTAGGTTTAGGGATATTAATAACACTATCTTTACCTTGGGTTACCTATCTATATGTACAAGGATCTGAAGGATCTTTGCGAGATACCACAGAAACTTTACTTAGAAATGAAGCCACTTCCATTGCTCAAACTCTTGGCAGTCAGATACTAGAGACGACTTGGACTACCAATGTCGATCTTGACTCTGGTATTACACTTTATGCACACAAATTGGAGAGTCAGCCAGAATTAGATGGCAACAGA
>DJLG01000138.1:11155-15406 GCA_002434915.1 Proteobacteria bacterium UBA6522 | reverse complement strand
ATACTGGATTTACGCTGCTTCTGTTCACCATTAATTGAGTCACTAACTGTACTATTCATATCTAAGCCTAATAAAACCGAGAACTGAACACAAAGCTAAACCAATTGCCTAAACCAAGTATAACAATCTAAACTTTTACTTTGAAAAAATATCTCTCAAATAAATTATTTTAGATACTGTCTTAATGTTGGCAGCAAAATCATTTGATTACTGTAGAGAACCCATGAAGTCACCAACTTTAAAAATTGTCGTGCGCACACAAGGAAACACCTCCGCACTTAAAAATGGGGAAATTCAACTTCCCGGGTTTTTATTTGATTTTATTGAGATCCCGGTACTGCCGAAAGCCTTTAGACGCATGGTTAGAACACTAGAATTTGATGTATGTGAAATGGCCCTAACTACTTACCTCTGTGCACGAGAGCATGGCGTTAAATTTACTGCTATACCGATATTTCTTAAGCGTGCATTCCACCATGGGGCCATACTACATAATTCAAAAGGTCCAATTAAAAAACCGAAACAATTGGAAGGCACGCATGTAGGAGTTAACCGCGGATATACCGTAACAGCAGGCGTTTGGGCAAGAGGAATTTTAGCAGAAGAATATAATGTAGATTTAGAAAAAATAACTTGGGTCCTTTCAGGAGATGAACACGTTGCTGAATACAAAGGTCCTAGTAATGTCATAACAGGATGCTCAAACCAAACATTGGAAGATGCCCTCCTATGTGGCGATCTTTCTGCAGCAATCAACATCCAAACCAATGACCCAAGCATTAAACCCTTAATACCTGATCCGCAAAACACGGGCCTATCTGCTTTTGATGATCGTGGCCACTATCCAATCAATCATCTGCTTGTAATTCGTGATGAGGTTTTAGAAAAAAACCCAGGTATTGCAATTAAAATATTCAATGTCTTCGCTGAAGCAAAAAGTTTATACCTAGACCAACTTAAAAATAAGGAAGCTCAAAACCTCACTTCCACAGATGAACTCGATCTCCAAATATTGAAACGAAAAAAAGATCCTCTGCCTTATGGAATTAAACCAAACCGCGATGTTTTAGAAAACTTAATGGCGCATGCACAATCACAAAAAATATTAAAACAAAATGTTGAAGTTGATAAATTATTTGCACAAGAAACAATTGGTCTTACCGCATAATCTGAATTTAAATTATGGTGCTTTTGTTATATCTCTATATTAGCACTGATGATTCATCCAGAAATTCAATAAGCCGTGCAGGAGCATTGGCTTCACTAAGCAAGTCCGGATGAATATCCCAATATTGAGCTAACGGCAAACATTCCTCGAGATATCTAGCAGCCGAAGTTGCATGTGCTATATCCTTACCCGGGACAATAAGCGTTGGAATATCCAATTTAATAAGCTCCTCAGCGCTTGCTCCAGGTGCAGTATCACAGTTAATTAGGTTTGCTTGCATACCTATAATGATTTTTTGGTATATCTCAATGCTAATAGAACAATAGTTTGAGGCAAAAACTGGGTCGCGACGAATCACTGGACCCCATGGTCCAATACGGGGGTCTTTGCCAAAACCAACTTCGGTGGACTTAGCAAGTGTTACAACTCCTTCTAAACCTTCTTTCTTAACGAAAGAAAGGTGCTTCGAAAAACGAGCTTGCGCCCTTATACGATAATGCGCACCACCAACAGGCCAAAATAAAATCATACTAATAATCGCACTAGGATATTTAACTGCGAATGTAGTGGCCGGACAGCAACCCATACATCCACCTAACAAGTGGGATTTTTCTATACCTAGATGCTCTAAAAGCCCCTTTCCTTGTTGAACATAATGATCCCAAGTGATCTGTTCAACCCGACCTCCAGAAGACCCAGTCTCTCGGCGATCAAAAATGATGCATTGATGTTTCTTTGGAAGATAACTAAGAAGTTTAATTCGCTCGTAAACCCCAAGCTTAGACCATTTTTCTAATGTGGCATCAAACCCACCAGGCGAAAAAAACAGCACTGGTGGACCAACGCCAATTGTCTCGTAATTAGTCTCTATTCCATCAATTATTTCTAAAGGCAATGTTTTAGCCCACTATTGTTTTTGTAGCGCCTTTAATTTGACGCTCAGCTCGAACGTCTTCGGTAAAAGCATTGATAGCCTTGAGAGTTATATTGGCAACATTGGCGTACGCATCAATATCCTCGTCAATATTTTTTGCTCCATAACCAATAGCCGCATGAGCCATCCTGACTCGACCATCAAGCCATGGCCCTCCTCCAAACCCACCAATCACAGGAATGGATACAGCAGCGGTAACAGCAGGGCCTACATGTGGTCCTGAATTAGTAAAATCAAGCAACACTGCACCTGCTGATTCCAAAAGTTTTGCTTCTGAAACCAGTTGACTTTCCATGTCTATTGGCAGTTCTGCCTCTGAAAGCTGTCTATACTCAATTCCGTACTGACTCGCTGTATATGGAGTCAAACCAAACTGAGCCCAAACCGGTACGCCTGCTTCCGCGAGTGCTGATACTGCTTCAGGACAGCCAGTGGCACCATCTAGCTTAACCAGGTCAACCCCAACCTCCTGGGTCATCCTACGTCCTGCTTTTACGGTTTCGTTTATACCCATCACAAGAGGATCAAAGGGCAAATCACAACTAACAAGAGCGCGTTTTGTTCCTGCCCTTACTGCACTAGCCACTATTACCATTTGATCCATCGTCACTTCAAACGGATCCAGATGCCCCCAAAGATTAATCCCAACTGAATCACCAACAGATAGAATTTCCACTCCTACACGATCAGCTATCTGAGCAATATGTGTATCCCACGCCACCACACCAACGATCTTACGATCATTACATTTCATCTGCTGGAGCTGTGGTATCGTTACTTGTGACACAAACTTACCCCTGGGGAAATTCGTTAGCTCTCGTTCTTCAAGACTGCGAAATAATTTTATGAGTGTAACCGATGCTTTCTAAGGAAAGGAATGAACTTCTAACTCAAACTGGCCCTGGAACTCCCATGGGCGACTTGTTTAGATGTTATTGGCAGCCAGTACTACTTTCGGAGGAACTACCAGCTCCAGACTGCCCGCCTGTACGGGTACAAATTTGCTCTGAACGATTGATTGCATTCAGAGACTCTCAAAACCGCCTTGGACTAATAGATGAGTTTTGTGCACATAGGCGCGTATCTTTGTGGTTTGGAAGAAATGAAAAAAGCGGGCTGCGTTGCCCCTATCATGGCTGGAAATACGATGTGACTGGAAACTGCATAGAAGTTCCCTCAGAAGAGGATCCAAAATTCTGTGAACAAATAAAACTTACGGCTTACCCTCTAGTAGAAAAAGGTGGTGTACTTTGGGCCTATATGGGAGATCCCAATAAAAAACCCCCATTGCCAGAATATGAATTTTCTAATGTTTCATCAGAGCAACGTTTTATTTCAAAACGTATTCAAGAGTGTAATTGGTTACAAGCAATGGAAGGTGGCATTGATTCTAGTCATGTGTCTTTTTTACATAGCGGCGCTTTGAACACAGACCCATTGTTCAAAGGCTCTAAGGGAAATAAATATAATTTTGCAGATTTACGTCCAGTATTTGAGGTTGTCGAACATGATGGTGGACTGCTAATAGGAGCTCGTAGAAACGCAGAAAAAGACCACTATTATTGGAGAGTAACCCAATGGGTAATGCCCAGCTTTACCATGATTCCACCACGTGCTGACCATCCAGTACATGGCCATTTTTGGGTGCCAATTGATGATCAGAATTGTTGGACATGGAGTTACGATTATAAGGCGTCTAGGGAGCTAACCAATAAAGAGCGTACGGCCATGGAAAATGGCGAAGGAATCCACTGCGAATATATTCCTGGAACCTTCATACCACGAGCCAATAAATCTAATGATTATCTAATGGATAGAGAGGCCCAGAGAACCGGAGTTTCTTACAGCGGAGTACATGGCATCGCTATACAAGATTCCTCTTTGCAAGAAAGTATGGGTCCAATTTGTGATCGAACCAAGGAAAAATTAGCGCCTACTGATCGCGGAATAATGCTGGCCAGAAGAAAGCTATTGCATGCTGTAAAAGCCTTACAGGAAGAAGGCACTCAGCCCCCCGGCGTAGATCCACAAACACACAAGGTAAGGTCTGCATCGTTTCTTCTTCCAAAAAATCAAAACTATAGCGATGCTGCACAAGAATATTTACAAGCACACCCTGGGAAACCTCATGAGTCACTCTAACTCTAAT
>DJLG01000138.1:8854-10822 GCA_002434915.1 Proteobacteria bacterium UBA6522 | reverse complement strand
TCTACGAGATTAAATAGTTAGCAAAAAGTCTGTTAAGTCCAAGGCAGTAGAGATACGTGAATTACACCTTCTGCCTCAGTTCCACCAACCGACTTAATTGCCAAATCAGTATCCTGAAGCCCTAAGCGATGTGTAGTTATTAATTCTAAAGGAAATCTATTAGATGAAAGCTGCTTAAGCGCTAGCTCACAGGAAAGATAATTATGACCACGGGCACTTTTAATAGTGACATATTTATTGGTTACTTGGGACATAGGAAAATCCGGAAAAAGACCCACCTCCCCTTGAACCAAAATTGTGCCTCCTTTCCGTTTAAGTGCATCAAGACCAAGTAACACGGGGACTGTACCCGCTCCTGCTGTACAGTCTATTGAAACATCTACCCCTTCACCGCTTGTTATTTCTTGAATGCGTTCTCTTGGGTCCTCCTCATCAACATTAATAGCATAGTCAGCGCCTAGCTTTAAGGCTACATCAAGCCTAGCCTTATCCTTGGACGTCCCTGTAATAATGATTAATGAGGCCCCTGCCTGCTTACAGGCAACCGTCTGAGATAAGCCTTGCTGACCTGGCCCCTGAATAAGCACTCGTGAATCATAACCTACAGAACAATCAAGCAGTGCCCACTGAATACCATTAGCCATCGGCGTCACAACACCAGCCAGTTCAGGCGTCACGCCTTTTGGAACTTTATGGATAACAGAATTCCAAGGCAGATACATGTATTGGGCAAATCCTCCCCAAAGATGTGGTGGCCGTTCAGCTGATGTATAACCGAAACGTATAGCGTCTGGGTTTTTTCGCCAATCCGTACCATGACATAGCCGGTATTCTCCGTTGTGGCACCACTCGCATGAAAAACAGGGTACGTAGTGTTCAACAAACACAAGGTCTCCCTCTTTCACACCTTTACGCTTCGTAAATTCTAGTCCAGCCTTAGCTATGTAACCAATATTTTCATGCCCCATGATCACCGGCTCAGTTATTGGTGGTTTTGCATAAAACTTCACATCGGTACCACAAATACCTGCCACCTCCATCTTCAAGAGTGCGCTATCCTTGGCAACCTCTGGCATTGGGTATTCACGAAACTCTGTTTGATGAATACCAGTTCGTACCGCCGCAACAACTTGTTCAGTCATAGTTCTACCATTTTAATTTTTAGATAAAAATACCCTACAGGCGTCATGGCTTTATTCATCTTTGCCTCTAATGCTTGATCTGCTAGGGCAATTGTTGAACCACGCCCCTCAAGAATCATTATCATTTCTTCATATAATTGACGTTGCTCATTCAACTTGCTGCCTGATTCAATCTCACAGACATAGCAATCATTTGAAGTCCTAGAAGCGTCATGATCAATAAATACTGCTTGTCCGTTTCTACGAGCCCATGGCTTCAACTCCACTGTATTCAAATCCGGGACATAGATCCCATTGATAATATCAAGCCCTTCTTTTTCGACCCAACGGGTATAGGGTTTCTGTTTTTCTTTCGCGAATTTTTTCGCGATATCATCTGATGACTATTGCATGCTTATCCATATTTTTACGACTGCCTTATTAACGCCTGTTACGCTATTTTATAATGCTACAATTCTATACTTAACCCTAACCAAATAATTAATAATTCATCTGCAGCATTACCCAACCAATATGTTCTAGCAGACAATTTAAGCGTCAGCAGAAGAGTGCCTATGGAATACTACACGCTACTTCTACTAGGTTGCATTGTTGGCATGCAGCATGCATTAGAGGCTGACCATCTTGCAGCCGTAGCCGCCATGAGTGCTGGTAAGACCTCTCGTAAAGCAGTAATGCTTAGAGGTGGAATTTGGGGGCTAGGACATACGATCACCCTATTGTCTATTTGTGGGATTCTTCTTGTTTTTGGCGAGAGCATTTCTCCTCAAACCGAATCTCTGCTTGAGTTTTTTGTGGGCATAATGCTCATTTTACTTGGAGCAAA
>DJLG01000138.1:0-8459 GCA_002434915.1 Proteobacteria bacterium UBA6522 | reverse complement strand
ATACATGCACATTCTCACTTAAGCAACAACTCATCCGATACTCGAGACTTGCATAAACATGAGCACACAAATATAGGATTAAAACGGGCATTACTAATTGGGATGGTCCATGGAGCAGCAGGTTCAGCTGGTATGCTAGTTCTTGCTGCAGCAGCAAATTCACTAGGAAATGCTCTAGGGTTCATTATTGCTTTTGGGGCAGGATCAATTCTTGGTATGACTGTACTGTCTTTTGTTGCTTCATACCCACTTCAGGCCTTAGAAAGAGGTACTCGTTGGCTCAACCTAATCACTACAGCCTCAATAGGTTGTATTGCATTAATCATCGGGAGTCTCAGGCTTCTAGAAAATTGGAGCGCACTTTCATAAGTGACGAATAAATATGCCGCGCCCCTTCTAGTCTTTAGCTTTATTACGCTGGGAAACCGAGAATCTTTTTTTACAGGTCTCATAGCGGCTGTAGGAACTTGGTCGATACTGTTTTTAGTATTTGAAAACATATTCGGGATAGAATTATTCAGCGGTTTATTGATAGAGTGGCTATTAAACTAACTATATGGCGTTAATAGGAAACAACAGTCATATCAAATAATTGACAGCACAATGCAAATACCATCAAAAATAAAACTCACTTTAATTGCACTAATAAGCTTTTTCATCGCTTCATTTAGCGTCAGCGCCCAATACCCGGAAGACGATATAACTGTAATCATCCCTTACAGCGCTGGAGGTGGTTTTGATAGCTATGTGCGTGGAGTCCTGCCTGCCATACAAAAGCATCTTCCTAACTCCATTAATTTAATACCTAGAAACATGCCTGGTGCAGGTGGAAGAAAGGGAGCGACAGCAATTTTTCGTGCCCGACCTGACGGTTATACTATTGGTGCGTTCAACCTTCCTGGATTACTACTACCCCATCTTCTTGAAGAGAACGTTGGGTATGATCTATCAGAAGTATCATGGCTAGGTCGTATATCTGAAGACCGCTATTCAATTGTTGTTGCTAGCTCAAGCGATATTAATAGCATCGATGATCTTAGGGCTCTAGGCAGACCTATTCTTTTTACTGTTACCGGGGTTCACTCAAGCGCTCATGCTGCAACCATGATTACAACTAATGTATTGGGACTGAACGCTCGTTTTATAACTGGATATGAGGGCAGTCAAAATTATGTTCTAGCTGTGGTAAGAGGTGATGGAGACGTAGCACTTGGACCATCAACTTCTGTACGAAGTTACACTGAGACGGGTGACCTTAAAGTTATAGCAAGCTTGAGTGATATTAGCCCTATAGAGGGTGTAGACACTGCTGCCGATCTAGGAAAACCAGAATTGGCTAAGCTTAATGTTCAACGAATGTTAGGTGGCCCACCAAATATGAATACACAAGCTCATACAATCTTGTCTAACGCACTTGTTCAAGCGCTTGTTGATCCAGAGTTAATAGAGTGGTCAAACTCAACCGGCCTCCCTTTGGCTCCACTGTCTGCTACAGAAACCGAATTGAATGTCGCTAGCCAATGGGCCCTTTATGAAAACTACAAAGATATTCTTTAATTATAAAAATTAGCGCCTTTATAATGTTTTATGTCTTTTACTGTCAGCCTAAATTTATTATTTTCTGGAAACTTTAAATTATGAAAATAGAAGTTAATAACGCAGTATTTTCTTTGCCATACCATGTCGCTCTAGAAGAAGGTTACTTCAATGATGAAGGCGTAGATGTTGAATTAATACCAGCTGGCTCTGGAAGAAATCGTGACAAAGAAATTCCACTAGAACCAATTTTAGACCACAAAAAAGTACAGTCTTATGGATGGCATGAAGGGATAGAAAAAGGCGAGTACTCTATGTATCGCGCGTGTGAGTGGGGACAAATCAGAAGAACTCAGGATAGCCATGAAGGGGCTCGCGTAATTTCCAAACGAGCCGCGGTTGCTACACAGGCCATAGTAGTTAGAGGTGATTCACCCTATAACATTCCATCAGATTTGAAAGATGTAACAGTTGGCGTAAACATGCATGCTGGCTCTCACTACGTAACTCTAGCATTGCTTGAAGGCTATCTTCCGAGAAATGAAGTGCAACCAGGCCATGTGGGTGGTCCTAAGCAACGATTAAAGTTTTTAGAAGATGGGAAAATCGGTGCTGCTGCACTTATGGAGCCATGGATAACAGTTGCTGTAAAACGTGGCCATAAGATAATTTGCGAAGCATTCTATGAGGGCGCAGAGGTTGGTGTTCCAAGTTTAGACCCTAAAGGCTATGCCAGCGTCGACCGTGCTATTCATAGTGCTGTCGATAAAATCAATGAAGATATAGAGCCTTATCTAAAACATATGATCAAGGAAGTTCCATCAGATGTTATAGATATTTCTGAAGAGGATTTCTATTTAGGTAGGTTTCGTTATGTATATCCACGGCCCTATACCCCAGAAGAATACGAACGTATTTATGAGTGGATGGTAGACCGAGATCTTTTATCCCCAGATAGCCGTTTTGAAGCAATTGTTAACGACAGACTTAGCGCTTAAATTTACTTATAGCCCTAATATTTTAATCATATCGTCTACTAACGGTTGAGGAGTGCTTAACGCCTGATCTACATAGTTAGCTAATTCCGGACCCATAATAGGATCTAGTTCTATATGAAGGGTTGTCTCAATAATCTCTGAAAAATCAGGATCTTCTACTACTTTAGAAAAAGCTTCGCGCAAAATAAATACTCTTTCATCAGGTACACCGGGAGGAGCAAAAAGAGGCCATCCTAGTGTGAACCCAATTTCAAAAAGCTCTACCAGGGCTTTATCCCGATCTCCGCTGACAAGATCACGTAAGTGGGGCACATCAGGAGCTCTAACAGGATCAAGTGGGCCAATTCTCAATAAATGAGTAAGGGAACCATTTAAAAGCCACGCTGGTCGCTGCCCTGCCCAGAAATCTAATGCTATGGCCTGACCATCAACCTCACCTCGCTCCATTGCGAGAACAACCTCACTACCGCCGTCATAACCAGTGATAATCGTAAAATTCAATCCAAGAAGTCCCTTTGCTAGAGCTGGGATTTGATATAAAGGTGAACCTCTACCGGAAGCCCCTAGAAACAGTGGTTTCTGCCTAGCATCTTCTAAGTTTTTTACACCCGTTCGACTAAGTACAGAAATAGTATTAGTAGTTCGAAATGCTGAACCTATCCAATTTAATGCCCGTCCTTGGTATTTTGCTCGATTTGGCTCGAGAAGCTCTGCAGTAATCATTCCAGGAACGGGGTAACCAATCACTGTTCCGTCTCGAGGAACTGATCTAGTAACATGATTTGCCATGGTGACACTTCCACCACCAGGCATATTTTGGACTATTACTGTTGGCTCACCAGGAATATGTTTTTCGAGAAATTGTGCTATTAACCGAGCCGATGTATCTGTTAGGCCACCGGACCCAGAGCCAACAAGTATAGTTACAGTACGTCCTGAATAGAAATCAGAACCACCTTGCGTCCACGCAGAACTAGCAAAAAAATAGCAAGAAATAACGACTAAAGTATGTAACAACTTAAACATGAGGTGCACGCTATATCATACAACCTACATACTGCAAGCTGGCGCCGGATAATCAGGTGCTTCGCCAAAAATCATTCCTGAGCGATAAATATCTTCGCAAGTTTCTGGCTTGAAAATTCGAGCTCGTTCGCTGAGGTTGATATAAGGTGCACCACTTTTTACATGACGACCAGCCACTACCACTTCATCACCAGATTTTAGCGTCTGTGTAGTCCAACCAATCCTAGCCAGACTAGCAGCATTTGAAAACTCAGCTTGCCACCTGACCACCTCACCATCCTGACTTTCCACATCAAATATCAATATTGAATGCGGATTAATCAGTTGTAGAGCAATGACTGTCCCAGTTAATGTGATAATTGCTTCATCATATCTGCCTGCATCACCGTGGTGAGCACGCGCTATAACACACAACATCGCGAGAAGGACACCTACTGAAACAATAATGCTTCTAATCATTGTTTTATTATTTCCAAACAATTACCACAAAAACAGCTTGGATTAGACCAAATTATAAGTCTTCGGTTTGCTTACCAAACACCTGGCCAGGGTTTACCAACCATAAACTCAGGATTAGCCCCCGCTCGCGGTTTGAATTTCTGTATACGGCCATTATTTACAGATGCGGTATAAAAATTACCCTCTGTATCAGTCGACATACCATGCACACCCCACATGCCTCCTGGATATTCGCCCCAGCTTCCCCAGGAATAAACAAAATAACCGTCAAGATCATAACCAAGAATTTTATGTGTCCCTTGATCAGCAGCCCATAGTTTACGATCGCTGGTGAGAATAAAACTATGAATATCCGAAGGCTGTCCACGCCTACCTGACCAAAATTGCCATTCGTCTAAATAATTACCATCTTCATCGAAAACTTGAACTCGACCATTATCACGATCATTGACATACACCTGTCGCGTTGTTGGATCTACAGCAATACCATGCACATTATTCCAGTATCCTGGTCTAGTCTCTTGGCCCTGTCCGACTCCTTTCTCACCCCACTGAGCTAAAATATTTCCGTCCATATCGTATTTGATAACGCGAGCATTATCATAACCATCTGCCAAGTACATAGTGTTTTCATCCATGAACACTAAAAAAGTTGGGCGCCTGAAATGGTTATCAGATTCTCCTGGCTCACCAGGAGTTCCTAATGTCAAAACAAGTTCTGATCCATCATTAGTAAATTTACTAACAAAATGTCCATCAGCATCAACGATCCATACATGCTTTTCAGGGTCATAAGGGCTAATCTCGATATCATGAGGCCTGTACCAAAGATGGTCCCACTGGGTCCACTCTTCAGATATATAACCTTCACGATCTATAACTAATACACAATGTGTCCATCGCCAATCGATTCCTGGTCTTCCCCTGCCAGGCTCATCAAGTTGATCCCCATTTGGGATTCCGGCTCCAGCTTGGCGAAGCGGCAGACGGAAATTGGGATAGCGAAGACCGGGGCCAAGCTCTGGCAACCATATTGATTCAGGCCTCTCCTCTATAAGCGCTAACTCTCCCTTCTGAATGAGAAATACCCGATCTGGGCTTTCAGCAAAAACGTCCATAGTTACGGACCAAGTCCAACCCTCATGATCAGGAAGACTTTCTGACATTGGCTTAGGCCAATTCGGAACAACCTCATAAGGACCGAAGGTATCCTGACCACCCCTCGTTCCTGGTATTGCTGCAAATCCAGATCCAGGCTCAGTCTGGCCTTGAACATTCTGATAATAGATTCCTAATACACAGAAAACTAAAAACCCAGCTCTAGATACCCAATCTTTCTTGCTATGTTCATTCATTATTTTGCCTCATTGACCAACAGATATATTGTTTTAAATAATTCAATAGTTCTATGTATTAATCACACCAAAGGACTCTCTTATAAATTTATATCTATAAATAAAATCCTCTTACCATACGAATCCCTCGCGATTTACCTCCTCACCACGAAGATAAACCGATGAGATTTGCCTTGTGTTTTTAATATCGTCTAGGGGATTAGCATTTAAAACGATAAAATCAGCGCTATAACCTTCTCCAAGGACACCCATATCGTCTAACCCTAGAATCTCAGCAGAATTTTTGGTTGCAGACACAATGACATCTCCAGGGGACATGCCAGCGAGAACCATATCCTCCATCTCAATATGTGCACCCCAAGGAGTATTACCATCTGTTCCCATCCCTATGGTCATGCCCTCTTGGCTTAACCTAGCTAGGTTTCTAGCTTGTATAGCATGCGCTGATTGGGCTTGGGTGTTGTCATCTATATTTTGTAGTCGTTGAAAATCCTCGTCAGGAATAGAACCTTCCAACCAACTGTAATCAGCACTAACACCACGACCTGGTAGATTTGGTATTAGCACAAGGTTTGGACGTTCATTCACAAGAGAAATAAATTCAACATCAATATCTCGATCACGCACTCCATGGGCAAGAATATCGACACCAGCCCGTAACAGTCCTTTGGCATCTTCTAGTTCAAAAAGGTGTGCAGAAACCTGGATATCATGTTGATGCGCTTCATCAATAACTGCACCATAGAGCTCAGGTGTCAATTGATCATAAAGACCATCTCGGTCATCAACCCAAACCTTTATCACATCAACATCGCGAGATGCTTCTGTCTGCACGGCTTCACGTGCTTGAGCAGGAGTATCAATCCAATGAACCATTCTTCTGCCTGGTTCGGGTCTGGTAATGCCAAGTCCTGCTGACCTAAAACGTGCATGTCCAGGCACAATCTCATCTCTCAGTTCCAATGGAGTACCCTCTGGATCGGATCCCATACTCATAGCGGCTCCAACACCAAAATGTGCTCGCCGACGAAGATCATCGAGAATTTCCTCTCGTGTGTTACTCATATGAACATGAGCATCAATAATCGCCGGAATTACAGTCATGCCGCTTAGATCTACTGTCATAGCACCATCTGTAGAGATACTAGCAGTCGTTCCAACAGCCACAACCTGACCATCATTTACAGCAAAGGCGCCATTTTCTATTACTGTGCCATCTCCAATAATTAATCGTGCTCCTTGATAGACAGTAGCATCAACATCTCCGGCGCCCTGACCGCATGCAGTTAAAGAAAAAATTATAGGCAATATTAATACCTTTAATACTTTTCTTAAGCGATGTGAATTAATTTTTACTTTATACATTGAACCCTCCACATAATAGCGGTAATGCTGATCATCTTACCCTTCAAACAAGAGTTGTAGAAGACAATAACTTTTTCCTAACAAAGCTAACCACTAATTATCACGATGCTAGTAATTTATAGTTAAGTAGTGAATGAGGCATTTAAATCAGGCTTGCCATTCCGATCTCTAGGAAAATTAGGCTCAAAAGACTGTCCCCTTACAACATTAGCCACAAAAATAAGCAAGATAAGTGTTGATACCGAGGTTCTTAGCACGACCTTTAGCACCTCTTCTCCCCCCCCCTAGAAGATTAAGACAATAGTGTAACCCTTATTTTTACTGGCAACACGTGGGATATTAATTCTCTTTCCCTCTGTTGATTTTTCTCGTAAGGTAAAAACTCGCTTTAATTGCATATAAAGCTACTCATAATCATAGAATCAATTTATATTTATACAGCTTTATCTAACCAAATTATTTTTTTATTTTTCCATATTAAAACTTAAACTTAGGATAGACTCTTAAGTCATTACCATGAAACTTTTTTCAATGAAAAACGGAATACTACTAGTTGGACTTTTAGCCATATCACCCAGCTTTTCTCAACAATCTCCTGATGCTGAAGTTGCAAACGAATATTGCGATAGGCTTATTGAAAAGTGGGATCTACTATTTGAATGGGCACGGGCTGCAACCCCTAATCCTGAAATTGGTACAGCAAACCTAGATGAATACGCAGAAAAAGGTAGGACTATAGTTGAAAATAGTCTCTACCCCTACGAACAAAAATTTCTTGAGCGAGCCTACCTACAGGCTATTCTTGTGGCTGTACAGTTAGCTATATATCCAGATGAGGAAGCTATTAATCTAACCGCAGGCCTTAAAGAGGGAGCTCGAATTGAATGCTTTAATGGTCTGTTAGGAACACTAAACGAAATCCCACTACCCCCTCAACTGTAAAGCTAGCTCACCAAAAAAACAGAATCTATATAACTTTATCGAATAGACAGTACTGCTATAGCAGAATTATCAGGTTCTATATCAGGATGTACAGAGCACCCATTTGTTGATAATCGATAACGAATTCTATCCCCTTCGTCATCTAAGAAATATAGTGACTGCTGAAACAACCCAGGCGATGGTGATCTGGCATCAACTGTAGCCTCTAAAACATATAGTCGGTCTACATTGCCATTCAAATAAATACCCGCAAAAGTCCTAGATCCATCTGCATTTGTAAGTTGCAACTGTAGTCCTTCGACTCGGTCTATATGAGACCAGGCATCATAAGTTACTTCACCATCTCTTTGACGGAATTCACGAGCCGCTCGGGCTACAGACGCTCTTTGGTCATAAAGCCAATTGCTTGGGCCACTTTGTGCAATCGTTTTGTCCATAGCATCATGAATTCGCTCTGCATCTGCAAAATGGACAACAGTAACTGAATAAGTATTAGTTCCTATTTCAGCTGAATAAACTCTTCCAGGAAAGATAGCGTTAAACTCTGAGGTATAGCTAAATTCTCGAATTTCAGGGTCACCTGGAAAATTAACCCCAAAGCGATCAACCTCATCGACGAATTCAACCCATCCTTGTGCTAAGACGGTCCCAGAAAACCAAAATTGACTAATAACTGAAATAAAAAAAATCAAGGTACGCATAATATATTCCCCCATTATTGATTTTAGATGGGTATCGACTTAGAGAAGGAACATTTGGTAGCGGGGGTAGGATTCGA
>DJLG01000116.1 GCA_002434915.1 Proteobacteria bacterium UBA6522 | reverse complement strand
CTCTTGCTCGCATCAAACCTGGAACACCTCCAGTTGCAGCACGATTTGAGATGTTACTGGGAGGCATTGAGCTAGCGAATGGTTTTGATGAACTAACAGATGCTATAGAGCAAAAAAAACGGTTTGAAGCCGAGCAGCAACGTCGACATACGGCTGGTTATCATGTTCCACCAATAGATAAAGATTTTATATCAGCGCTGTCTTATGGCCTGCCGAGATGTTCAGGCGTCGCTGTGGGATTAGATAGGTTATTAGCGATTATTGCTGGACTTAATGACCTTTCCCAGACGATGAGCTTTGCTCACCCAGTGGATCACTAACCTATAAAATTAGCTAAGGAAAACGTTGGTCATTCCTTTACGCGTGAAACATATTCACCATTTCTAGTGTCCACACGAATAACTTCCCCCTGTTCCACAAAAAGAGGAACTCGAACTACAGCACCGGTTTCAAGCTTTGCAGGCTTAATCCCCCCTTGGGCTGTATCTCCACGCAAACCTGGATCCGTTTCAACAACGGCAAGTTCGACAAAATTAGGTGGTGCAACAAGAAGTGGTGCGCCATTCCATAGAGTAACAAGGCATATATCCTCTTCTTTTAGCCACTGCTGAGCATCAGCTATAGCCTTTTCATCAGCAGCAATTTGTTCATACGTGTCTGGAACCATGAAATGCCAAAATTCTCCATCTGCATAGAGATATTGCATGCTCTGTTCGTGGACATCAGCAGCCTCAACAGAGTCGCCTGATTTAAAGGTACGATCAACAACTCGACCTGTTTTTAAATTACGAATTTTTACCCGACTGAATGCCTGACCCTTCCCAGGTTTTACAAACTCATTTTCCATGATTGCACATGGGTCTCCATCAATAATAATTTTAAGTCCGCCACGGAACTCGCTGGTGTTATAGCTGGCCATTTGTCTCTTTGAATTTATGTTTTACAAAAGAATCAGATAATAATAGCTGCAAGCATAAAGGAAACGAACTCTAGTCGAGCTCAACTAAACGCCTAATATATGGCAACCCAAAAACTTTGATATGAAAATTATTGATAAAAACCATACAGAAGATTGGCAACATGCCCTTAGTATGGCGGTACGCAGACTTCCTGAATTATTAAAAATATTAGAATTAAACCCAGATAGTATTAAGGCGTTTGACCCAAATACTAATGAGTTTCCTCTCCTTGTACCCCACTCATTCATTGCAAGGATGCGCAAAGGAGACCCTAAAGATCCATTGTTTTTGCAGATTCTTCCGCAAATCAAGGAAAAGTCATACGTTCCAGGGTTTAACCGAAACCCACTTTTAGAAACTGACTTTTCAAAACATGGTGTGGTGCAAAAATATGCTGGTCGAGCCCTGCTTATAACTACGGAAGCATGCCCAATTCATTGCCGTTATTGTTTTCGACGCCATTTCCCATATTCAAACCAACTTGCAAGCAAGCAAAACTGGTCAAAGGCGATAACTGCACTTAAAGTTAAGGATGATATTACAGAAGTAATCCTCTCAGGTGGGGATCCTCTCAGCCTTTCAAACCGTCGTCTGGCAAAACTAATTTCACACATAGAATCGCTAGTAACCGTAACAACACTGAGAATACATACTCGGTTCCCAATCATCCTCCCCGAACGTATAGATACCGAACTGCTTGAACTTCTATCTCGGACTAGTCTAAAAACCGTACTTGTTGTGCATTCTAATCATGCCAATGAGATAAACGAAGCAGTTTCTAGCTCTATGCAAAAACTTACCTCAAGTGGCACTCATTTGCTAAATCAATCAGTCATTCTGAAGGGCATAAATGATAATGTTCACCAACTTGAAGAGCTTAGCAGAAGCTTATTTAGATGCGGTGTGCTGCCCTACTACCTAAATCTTCTTGACCCCGTAGAGGGCTCAGCACATTTTAATGTTGATGCAAAACGTGCTGAGCAATTAATAGCAGAACTTAGGCATCGACTTCCTGGTTATCTGGTTCCACGATTAGTACGTGAAGTACCAGGCGAATTAAGTAAAAAAATTATCGCCTAACCTTGTAAATAATTTTCTATATAGAGCGAAACCCATAAATAACTCATAAGGGGGATAAAGGTCTCTTGAGAAAATATTTAGTTCCCTTGTGGTTGGAAGTAATAATTGAAGGGCGTACCTACTGTTCTTGCATTACCCCAAACTATATACATACCCTCAAGAACACTAGCATAACGTAGTGGTCCAAAATCCATAGGGTGAAGACCAATTCCTTCAACTAAACTCGCTACCAAAACCTTAGCCTCAGCATCATCTCCAACAATTGGAATGCTCACAGAACCACCAGCAGATTCAGGATTGATCATCGTAGCCCAATTCATTGTATTGAACGCCTTAACCACGCTTGCCTCAGGCGCCCACCTCTGTACCCACTCAGCATTAGAAGGGGCTACAGCAAAATCCCTTAAACCATCTTCACCGACCATTCTAGGGTTTGTTGGATCAAGAATAATTTTCCCGGATAAGTTCCCCAGGTTGCTCATCAAGCTTTCTATGGCATTCCATGGTACCGCTAGCACTACTATGTCAGCTCTAGCAGCTGCCTCCGGCTGTCCAGTTGCTGAGGCACCATTACCTGTGCGGGCCACTAGATCCCTAATTTCTGCCCGATCTGGATCACGTGAACCATAAATAATTTCATGTCCTAAACTAGCAAATGCTGGTCCAAGAGCGCTGCCAAGATTACCAGTACCTATCATAGCGATCGTTTCCGACATTGCAGCGTTTGTATACATTAGGGATGCCACTGATAGGCAAAGTAATTTACGGACTAAACGTCTTAATTTCATGCGTTCTACCTCTATGCCAATTGGCAAATAATAAGTTCTATTAGCAACAATTTTTTCTTTTGAATACTAGGCTTGATTCCTAGGGTTATTCTACCCGACGTCCATTCACTCTACGATAAGACGATCGACCTTCCGATAACCGCGAGGAAGAGCCAAACCCCGCCTACCACGGTTACCAAAATATTCATCTAGATCCGATGGCTTGAGAGTCATGTGTCTTTGCCCAGATATTACTCTAATAGACTGCCCCTCAGTGAATGCAGCCATTGCAATCATATTGACATCTGAGTTTTTTGGTAGAGCTAAAATTTTGTTCCCCTTCCCTCGAGCAAGCTCTGGTAGATCCTCTAATGAAAAAACTAGTAGCCGGCCATCACTAGAAACTGCGGCAAGATACTCATTTTCTTCTTGAATTTCCGCGGCTTGTAATACCTCTGATTTTTTTGGCACAGTCAATACAAACTTGCCAGCCTTATTTCTTGAGTGTAAATCCTTTAATTTCACAACGAATCCATAACCTGCTGATGAAGCTAGCACCCATTTGGAATCATTCTCGCCTATTAATACTGACCTGAAAGTCGACCCATCGGGTGGCTTAAGACGGCCCGACAACGGTTCACCCTGTCCACGGGCCGAGGGTAAAGTATGGGTTGATACGCTATAGGCACGTCCGGTGCTATCAATAAAAACTGAGAACTGATTACTACGTCCGGTTACAGCAGCTAAAAATTTATCGCCGGAACGATAACTTAATGTTTCCGGGTCTACCTCATGACCCTTTGCAGCACGAGCCCACCCTCTCTCCGACAACACAACGGTTACAAGCTCACTGGTTACAAGTTCAGACTCATCGATAGCACGTGCAACACTTCGCTCTACTATAAGTGTACGACGCTCATCACCTTGTTCCTCTGAAAGAGCTAACAATTCTTCTTTAATCATATTTGTTAAGCGTTTTTTCGACTTAAGTATTTTTTCTAAATTTACCTTCTCCTCAGAAAGGGCTTCTTGTTCACCCCGAATTTTTATTTCCTCAAGCTTTGCCAAGTTTTTTAATCGAAGATCCATAATAGCTTGAGCCTGAATATCACTGAGTTTAAAACTCATCATAAGCTCGTACTCTGGGTCATCCGTCTCACGGATAATCTTAATAACCTCATCTATATTCAGATAAGCAATAAGCAGACCCTCCAGTGTGTGAATTCTGTCTGTAACTCGCTCAAGACGGTATGTAAGACGACGCTTTACTGTACTAATTCGGAACGCTAACCATTCCTCTAGCAACGGTTTCAATCCAAACACCATCGGACGACCATCTAGCGCTATTACATTCAAATTCACTCGGATCGTTCTCTCTAGCTCTGTGGTAGCAAAGAGATGTCCCATTAACGCCTCTTTATCAACTCTATTTGAGCGAGGGGATATCACCAGACGGATTGGGCTCTCATGATCTGATTCATCTCGCAGATCCTCGACCATAGGTAATTTCTTAGTGCGCATCTGAGCAGCAATCTGCTCTAGGATTTTTGCACCAGACACCTGAAATGGTAATTCCGTAATAACAATGTCACCTTTCTGAATCTCATAACACGCCCGCAGCTTGAGAGTTCCCACTCCGGTCTTGTAAATCGCCAGGATATCTTCGAATGGGGAGACCAGCTCTCCACCTGTCGGAAAATCTGGGCCCTTGATATGTTTCAAAAGCGTCTCAAGAGTAGCCTTAGGCTGATCAAGCAGTCTTATCAAGGCGCTAGTAATCTCATGCATATTATGGGGAGGAACGTCTGTAGACATGCCTACTGCAATACCGCTTGTTCCATTGAGTAAGAGATTTGGAAGCCGGGCTGGCAGAAGTATTGGCTCCTTCAACGTACCATCAAAATTAGGTAACCAATCAACTGTACCGTGACCAACTTCCGAAAGAAGTATTTGCGCATAGCGTGTGAGTCGTGCCTCTGTATAACGCATCGCAGCAAAAGACTTTGGGTCATCCTGAGATCCCCAGTTTCCATGACCATCAATAACTGGATAACGGAAAGAAAATGGTTGTGCCATATGCACCATTGCCTCATAACATGCGCTATCACCATGGGGATGAAACTTACCAATTACATCTCCGACAGCTCTTGCCGCTTTTTTGGGTTTCGAGGCCGCAGACATTCCTAAATCGCTCATCGAATAAATTATTCGTCTCTGTACCGGTTTTAACCCATCTCCTATATGCGGTAGAGCTCTGTCGAGAATTACGTACATCGAATAATCGAGGTAGGCCTTCTCAGTAAAGGTGACAAGTGGTAACTGTTCTATACCCTCAAAATTCAATTCTTGCTCTTTCATTAATACACCCTGAAACTAGTAAACACAGTGCGACTTAGAATTTTATATATCGGCCAGGTTACCCTTCTCCTGAAGCCATGCTTTACGATCAGTTGCTCGTTTTTTAGCAAGTAGCATATCCAACATCTGATCTGCTTTATCATCAGTATTGAGCGTAAGCTGCACAAGCCTTCGAGTTTCCCGAGCCATCGTTGTTTCCCGAAGTTGGGCAGGGTTCATTTCTCCAAGACCTTTAAACCGAGTCACAGTTACCTTACCTGTCTTTTTATCAGCTTGAATTCGAGCAAGAATCATATCCCGCTCAGCATCATCCAATGCGTAAAAAATCTCTTTACCGACATCCACACGGTATAAAGGTGGCATAGCGACAAAAACATAGCCTGCTAACACAAGACTACGAAAATGCCTTAGGAAAAGTGCACATAGAAGTGCTGCAATATGAAGTCCATCAGAATCTGCATCAGCTAAAATACAGACTTTGTGATAACGCAACTCTTCAAGATTTTCCGCTCCCGGATCAACACCAAGGGCAACGCTAATACTATGAACCTCCTGTGAAGCAAGTATTTCGCTAGAATCAACCTCCCACGTATTCAAAATCTTGCCGCGTAATGGCATAACTGCCTGAGTCTCTCTATCTCTTGCTTGCTTAGCTGAACCACCAGCAGAATCTCCTTCCACAAGAAATAATTCTGTTAAACCGGGCTCCTGACTTGTGCAATCAGCTAGCTTCCCCGGTAAAGCAGGACCAGAAACCACGCGCTTACGAATGATTTTTTTTGATGCCTTTAGACGCGCTTGGGCATTATTGATTGCATGCTGTGCTATCTCATCTCCAGTTTCTGGATGTTCATTAAGCCAAACAGAAAACGAATCCTTTACGATACTACTAACGAGTCCTGCACACTCACGCGAACCCAATCTTTCCTTGGTTTGACCGGAAAACTGTGGGTCCTCCATCTTCACTGAAAGAATAAAAGCTACCCCCTCCCAGATATCCTCGGGCGCCAACTTAACTCCACGAGGCAATAAATTTCTGAATTCACAAAACTCTCGCAGCGCTTCAGTCAATCCGGACCGTAACCCGTTGACATGCGTACCGCCCTGTGGAGTAGGTATAAGATTTACATAACTTTCATTAATTGGTGTAACTTGATCGGTTCTCCAAACAAGTCCCCAGTCAACAGTCTCTCTCTTTGTTTCAAGACTATTGGTAAAAGGTTTTGCTGGAAGCCATACACCATCTTCAAGAGTTTCTTGTAGATACTCTTCCAATCCACCGCTATATTGCCATTGAATTTTTTCTTGAGGTTTTTCAATCTCCAACCGAACATCCAGTCCAGGACAAAGAACTGCCTTAGCCCTTAACGCATGTTTGAGATTAGAAACAGAGATATTAGGACTATCAAAGTACTGAGTATCTGGCCAAAATCGCAACCTTGTACCTGTATTTCCTCTGCCTACCTTACCTATAACATTGAGCTTTCCACTTCTTTTGCCTTTGACGAAACTCATATTGAATTCTTTGCTTTCACGCCGAATCCATATTTCTAGGTTCTTAGATAGGGCATTGACAACAGAAACACCTACGCCATGTAAGCCCCCAGAAAAGCGATAGCTCTTATTTGAAAACTTACCGCCCGCATGAAGCTTGGTCAGGATTAACTCTACGCCTGGGATTTTCTCTTTTGGGTGGATATCAACAGGCATACCACGACCATCGTCAGCAACCTCTATTGAACCATCATGAAAAAGCTTAACG